>JAYVBS010000177.1:0-6767 GCA_043750315.1 Chitinophagaceae bacterium | reverse complement strand
TTTTTCTTTGTAAGATTAGCAAACAATACCCTATCTAACTTTTCAACAGTATATCCAAGAGATTCAAAAATTCTACGAACAATTCTGTTTCTACCACTATGAATTTCTATTCCTAAAGATTTTTTATCCTTAGCTTCTAAAAAAGATAGTGCATCTGCTTTTATAAATCCATCTTCGAGTGTTATTCCATTTAATACTCTTTCAAAATCTTTTTTAGAAACCTCTTTGTCGAGTGTTACTTCATAAATCTTTTTTATTTCGTAAGATGGATGAGTTAATTTTTGTGCTAAATCGCCATCATTCGTTAATAACAAAACACCAGTTGTATTTCTATCCAACCTGCCCACAGGATATACTCTTTCAGGTGTTGCACCTTTAATTAAATCTAATACAGTTTTTCTTCCTTTGGGGTCATCAGAAGTAGTAATATAATCTTTGGGTTTATTTAATAATATATATACTGCAGTTGTTTTTGCAGAAATTTTCTTTCCTTTATATTTTACTAAATCTTTATCAGAAACTTTAAAGCCTGGTTCTTTAATAATGGTTCCATTAACAGAAATCATTTCTTCCTTAATTAACTCCACAGCTTCTCTTCTACCACAAATTCCTGCATGGGCAATAAATTTGTTTAAAGGCATCATTTCAGCAACATCTTTTTCTAAAATAATTTTCTCTACTTTATTTGTGTTATTGCTGCTTTTTTTAATTGGAGGTTGATACGTTCCATTTAGCTTCTCCATTTTCTTTTTATGGGCTAATCTTCCAGCTTCTCTTTTTTCAGCTTTATATTTTCTTTTTTCCTGACGTATGGCTTCTTTTTTCTTAGCACCTTTGAGCTCTTTGTTAATAAATTTATCGAAACCTTTTAAATTAGCTTTTGCCATAATTGTTAATTGAACCCTACTAAACAAACAGTAGAAGCTGCAAACTTAACACATATAAAGCAACGAGTTGAAATCTTCATTAAGAAGAAAACTTAAAATCGCATTCCAGGTCTTTGTCCACCACCACTAGGTCCCATGAACATTCTCATTTGTTGATTTTGCTGAGGTTTAAAACTTCTTAGGTTGTATGTGAAGCTCATTGTAAAGTAATTTGTTAATACTTTAGTTTGCATATCTTGAATATAGTTAGATGCTACAGTACGAGAAATACTTTGGTTCTGACTAAATAAATCGAACAAATAAAATTTAAACTCACCTGCTTTATCTTTAAATACTTGTTTGGCAATGCTTGCATTTAATAAAGGAATTGAAGTATTAAATCCTTCTGTTCTTCCTCCATTATAAGTATAATCCAAATCCATAGAAAATATCCAGCCACTTTTGGTGTAACGTGTTAACTCAGTAGAAATCATTTGAGAAAAATAATTGGCATTTTGTTCTGGCTGCAAGGTGTACGAAGCAATATTATATGTTGTGCTTGAGGTTAAATTAAAATCCCATTTTTCTTTTAGGTTTGATGACCATGAAATTGTTTGACCCAAGGTTGTATTTCTACTAAAATTGCTTAATCCATTCACCATACTTTGGCTTTGATTTCTATTAAAATTTAAACCAAAATTTAAATTACTTTTTGGCTTACGCAAAGGGAAACCATAATTCACAAAACCTAAAATATTATATGTTCCACTTAAGTTAACAGGTTGTGAAATTTGAACACCATTGTTTAAAACAGTAACTGAATTTTGAATATCGTTCGAAACAAAAGTTGCATTTATAGTTGCAAAAAATATTTTTTGTGTTAATATGTTGAACGAATTATAAAACAATCTAATGTTGCTTGTAAATCTTTGATTTAAGTTTGGATTACCAGTTCTAATGTTTAATGGATCGCTATTATCAATAACTGGCTGAAGCTGTGAAACACTGGGCTGGCTTGTTCTTCCTGAATAATTAAAACGTAAGTTTTGTGTTTTACTAAAGCTATAATTAAAATTTGCAGTAGGAAAAAGATTTACATAATCTTGTACAATTATATTTCCAGTAGTTCTATTTACACTATTTAAATTGCCCCATTGAAAACCATTACCAATAGTAAAATTAAATTTTTCTTTAGTTAAACGATAGCTGATTGTTCCTCTATCTGCCTTGTAAGTATTTCTAAAACTATTGGTAAGATTTGGAACAGAAGTGATATAATCTTTTGCATTATCGGCATAAGCCAAAGTTCTTCTATCAGATTCTGTTTGAGAATAGGTTCTATTGTATGCAAATTCTAATTGTGCAAATTTACTTATTGGCTCAGCATATGAAATGGTTGTTCCATAATTCTTTGTTGAACTATTGGTTGTGTAATATTGGTTTATGGTATCTATTCTATTAGGCACATTATTAATAAAAAACTTGTTGATAGAATTATTGTTTCCATCTCCATCATTTTCGCTTCTGCCTAAGTTAATGTTTGTTGTAAATGTTCTTCCTTTCTTTTTAAAACGATGGCGAAAAGTAAAATCGATACTTCCATTATAACCAGAGTTCTCACTTCTTGTGCTTGCAGCAGAATTGGAAAGATTAATTGTTTTTGATTTAGTAGAAATAGTATTGGTTTCTGAACTTTGATTGGTATTTTGAAAGTTAATATTTGGTCGGAAAATGATTGAATTATTTCCGGCACTATCTAATTGTTTTTCGAGATTTAAATTAAATCTTCCATTTTTATTATTGGTATATGAGTTTTGAAGTTGACTGCTGAAAATAGATGAATCTGATTTTCCAGAAGTTAAGTTTTCAGTGTAACTATTTTGTTGTCGGCTGGTACGTTGATTATTGTAAAAACCACTGCTATTGATTTTATCGTTGAATTTTCCAACTTCATTACCATAATTTAATCCACCACTCCAAGTGTTTACAATACCATTAGATGCACCACCACCAATTAAAGATTGTACAATATTCATTATACCACCTCTTCCTCCACCACCATTTCTTCCTCCACTTGAACTTAATGAACCTAAAATATCTTGAACACCAAAGTTTTGTTTGTTTACATTATTACCCTGCCCAGTTAATGTAAGTTGTTGTCCATTATTAAAATTGCTTAAACTAATATTATGATCATGTAATAATTGCTCTCCATCAGAGCCTAAACCAACAGTTGCTTTACCAAAATTGCCTTTACGCTTATCTTTTTTGGTAATAATGTTTATTGTTTTTGTTCTATTACCATCATCAAAACCAGAGAATGCACTTTGATCACTTAAGGCATCAAATACTTGAATTTTATCAATTACATCACTAGGTAAATTTTTTGTTGCCATTTTAGGGTCATCACCAAAAAAACGTTTTCCATCAACTAAAACCCTTTGAACTTGCTCACCTTGTGCTTTTATTGTTCCATCTTTATCTACTTGCAAACCGGGCATTTTCTTTAATAAATCTTCAACATCTGCATTGGGTTTTGTTTTAAAACTTCCTGCATTATACTCTACAGTATCTTTTTTAATAATAATTGGAGTTTGCACCACAGTTACATTTCCTAAATCTTTTGCTTGTTGTTCCAGATAAATATTCCCTAAATTTCTCTCTAGTAGATCTTTTGTAAAATTAATTCTCATAAACAGAGGATCAAAACCCTTTAAAGAAATTTGAATCAAATAAAAACCCAACGAAATATTTTTAAGTTCAAAATTGCCTGTTTCTTTTGACAAAGTAAATTGTTCAAGTGTACTATCTTTAACATCTAATAAACTGATCGTTGCATCAACTAAATTTTTATGAGTTATACTATCAATTAATTTTCCCTTTAAGATAGCAGTTTGAGCTTGAGAATTAATAGCAATTAAAAATAGTATGGCTGAAATAAAAACCTTCATTTTACAATATTTGTACGAAAATATTCTTATTTGGTATTCAATATTCATAAATATGTTAAAAAACAGTTTTATTTTTATAAAAGGTATTTCTAACTTTTTATTTTGATCTCGAATGAACTTAATACAACAATTAACAGAAGGTATAACACAAATCATTTTCCCACATACATGTATAGGTTGTTCGAGTGATGTTTTAATAAAAGATGAATTGCTCTGTGTTCAATGTAAAACAGAACTTCCATACACTCATTTTTTTGAAAGTACTCCAAATCCAATTGAAAAAATATTTTATGGAAGAATACCAATAGAACATGCAGCTGCAAATTTATTTTTTACAAAAGACTCTTTAATGCAACATCTCATGTTTCAATTGAAATATCGCGGTAATAAAGATGCTGGTTACTATTTAGGAAAATTGTTAGGCTTTGAATTAAAAAAGTCTACTCAATTTGCAAACATTGATGGCATTATTCCCTTGCCTTTAAATGCAAAAAAAGAATTTAAAAGAGGCTATAATCAAGCTCAAATTATTTGTGAAGGAATTGCTGAAATTTGGGATAAACCTATTTTAAATAATGCAGTTGAAAGGGTTGTATTTACAGAAACACAAACCCATGAAAACCGAATTCAACGTTGGCAAAATATGGTAGGTGTATTTAAAGTTATTGAAGAAGAAGCAATACAAAATAAACATATTCTTTTGGTAGATGATGTCATCACAACAGGTGCAACTTTAGAATCGTGTGGTTCAGAAATTTTACAAATTCGTAACACAAAATTGAGTATTGCAACAGTTGCTTACACTTTATAACTACAAATACACCTTATTTTTGATGTGATGAAAATTTTTAATTTAAGAAGTATATTTTTTTTAGGGTTGATGGGTTGTTTTTTGTTCATATCATCTTGCAAAAAAGAGTCTTTTATTACCAGTCCTGATGCTATCTTAAGAACATCAGAAGATACTTTACATTTTGATACAGTTTTTACAACTTTAGGTTCTACTACTCAATATTTAAAAATCTTTAATCTCAATAATCAAAAACTCAAATTATCATCTTTAATATTAAAAGGTGGTGCAAGTTCTTTTTTTAAATTAAATGTTGATGGAATTTCTGGAACAAATTTTAAAGATTTGGAATTAGAACCCAACGATAGCATGTACATGTTTGCAACAGTTCGTATAGATCCCAACTTAGCAAACCTTCCTTTTTTAGTGAGAGATAGTATTGAAATTTTATACAATGGAAATACCAAATGGATTCAACTTCAAGCTTACGGAAAAAATGCTCGTTTTTTAAATAATGTAAAAGTTACCACTGATAGCAGTTTTACTAATTCAATGCCCATTGTAATTTTAGGAAGTTTAACCATCAACGCAAATAAAACATTAACTATACAAAAAGGCACACAAATTTATGTACATGCAAATGCACCTATTGTTGTTAATGGCACATTAAAAGCCATTGGTGATAAAGCTTTGAGCAGTAAAATAGTTTTTCAAGGTATTAGAATTGATGACCCTTATAAAAATTATCCAGGCAGTTGGCCATACATTTATTTTTCTTCTACAAGTAAAGACAATCAATTACAACATTGTATTATAAAAAACGCTTATCAAGGAGTAGTTGCAGAAAATCCATCAACAAACAGTAATCCAAAAGTTACTTTAGATCAATGCATATTCGATAATATTTATGATAAAGCTTTGCTGTGTTCTAATAGTTCTTTACTTGTTCGTAATTGTTTAATCAGTAATTGTGGATTTGGTTTTTATGGTATTGCTGGTGGTACATACAATTTTAATCATTGCACATTTGCGAGTTTCAGTAATTATTATATTAGCCATAAAGAATCTTTAATTACACTTAGTAATACTACTAACGATTTAAGTAATTCGAATGCATTAAATGTTACACTAAACAACTCTATTATTTATGGTGAAGGTGGGTTTGTAGATAATGAAATCAACATTCCAAAAACTAATTCTGCTGTAGGTTTTACAGTAAGTTGCAATAGTATTTTGTACAAACAAAAAACAAACCCAACAAACATAACTATTACTAATTCTTTAAAAGATGGCAACCCTATCTTTGAAGAAATAGATTTCACTAAAAACATTTTCAACTTTCATATTAAATCAAATTCCCCTTGTATTAATGCAGCACAAGCAGCATCTTTAAATGTTGATTTAGATGGAAAACCACGACCAGTAGGCATTAGAGCAGATATTGGTTGTTACGAAAAACAATAAATTCAAAAAAAATAAACACATGAAAATTATCTTAGTATCATTATTTACACTTGCAACAACTGCATTTGCATTTTCTCAAACAAATTCTATTCACCAGTTTAAAGTAAAAAGCATTGACGGTAAAACTTTAGATTTTTCAAAGTTTAAAGGCAAAAAAATATTAGTGGTAAATACTGCATCTGAATGTGGTTACACTCCTCAGTACGAGGGCTTACAAAAATTATATGAAGCTCATCAAAAAGATTTAGTGATTGTAGGTTTCCCATGTAATCAGTTTGGTGGACAAGAATCGGGATCTGAAGAGACTATTAAAGAATTTTGCAAAGCAAAATTTGGCGTTACATTTCATTTAACCAGTAAGGTTGATGTTAAAGGAGATAATATTGCTCCCATTTACAAATGGCTTTGTACAAAAGAAGAAAATGGAATTTTAGATGCAACGATAAAATGGAATTTTAATAAATTTTTGTTAGATGAAAACGGAAAAATGTTGGCTTATTTTCCTAGCAAAACAAAACCAGATAGTGAAGAAATTGCTAATCTGCTGAAATAAATAATGGATATTGAAAACATACATGAGTTTGCTATGAGTTTGGGTGAAGTTGAGGATTGTCAACCATTTGGACCAGATAATTTGGTTTATAAAATCAACAATAAAATGTTTTTGTTAATAGCTACAGATGAATCTCCATTAAA
>JAYVBS010000176.1:0-2908 GCA_043750315.1 Chitinophagaceae bacterium | reverse complement strand
CCTATTAATTGAGGATAAGGATTTTCGAAGTTGGTGAGTTGCTGCGTTGTATTATTAATTAAATTCTTTAAATAATAATTGGGCACATCAGTTTGTGTTTCTTTTCTAGTAATCACTACTAATTTTTCAGGATCAACCACATCAGTAATCATTTCAAAATTTCTTTCTTCACAACGCCAAATTTGTTTTGTTTCTTTTGTGCTTAAGTTATACGATGAAAGAAAAGGCAAATCTCCTTTTGGTGAACTGCCTGTTGTATTGTTCAATAACATTTTATTATCGAATACTTGAATCACATTTCTCTTAAACTTATTTTTTGTTAAAACAGGACTACCAGGGTTGTTGTAAGCATCGTTATTACTTCTTTCAAATAATAATTCCATAACTCCAGTTGATGGATTTAGTTTACTAAGTTTACTCATTTGTTTACCTTGCAAACTTTCTCTCACTAAAGCCAAATTTTCGTTGCCCCAAGTAATGCCTGCAAAACGATAATTAGTTTTACATAGTTCTTTAGCAGTTGCAGTAAATGGTGCATTTAATATATACACCACATCATGAAATTCCATTTTGTTTTTGTATTTACCACTATCTAATGGCATGCTCCAAGTAATTGTTGCTGGTTCATCATCTCTCCAATCAAAACGATTTGGAACATTCATCACATTATCGAAACCAGAAGGAGATAATTCGCTAGATGGCAATTCGGCTAAAACTTTTACAAGCTTTCCTGTATTATTATGTATTGAAACTGTTGAATTAAAACCAAAGGCAGGAACTAAATAACTAAAAGGTTTTTTTACAGTTCTAGTTAAGAAATATTTATTGTCTGGAGATAAACCAAATGTATTTGTAATAGATGGCTTGCCAATTTTTGTTTCAATACCATTTACATTTTTAACTAATTGTGCAGTGGCTAAAAATTCAAACAAATCTTCATCGTAAGGAGATTTAATTAAATCTTGATAGGTTCTACTAGGTGCTGACTTTCCTAAATTTTCTTGCACTGTAGGGCCTTTTGGCATTAATGGTTTTTGAGAAATTTGATTAGCTGCTTTGATGATGGTTTTATAATAAATTGTTTGTTCATCTGCCCAAGTAAATGCTGAACCAATAACTGTATTCAGATTTGTTTTATTTAGTTTTATTGCTTTTTGAGTAACTACATCTACAACATACAAATCAACTAATGTTGATGTATTATTAGTAAATGCTATCTTTTTTTCATTAGGGCTCCAACTAATATTAGCAGCAAGTAAATTTTTAGGCAATCCAGAAATTGAAAAAGTTTTTCCCGACTTGATATTTTTTAATGTAAGATTATTAATAAAATTTTGGCGGCTTGGAGAAAAATTATTTGGATTAATTCTTAAACCAGCAATTCTCAATTCTGGCTGAGCCATTTCTTCAACAGATGGATAACTATTTCTTTCCATTATCAGCATCCATTCTCCTTTGCTATCAACATTGATTGATGGTGTAGGTTTTGCAAGCAATAAATCTGCTAGTACTTTAGGTGGTGTTTGATAAGTAACAGCATCTTGTGTAAAACCAATTTGTGTTTCAAAAAAAGAAAATAAAATAAAAGATAGAACAAGAATTTTTTTCATAAATAATAAGTTGAAATGGCAAGTTAAGAGATTACAACTTTTGTAACGAAATAATTATATAAATTAATTCAAAAAATCACTATCCCCCTTAGTCAAGGGATTTATTAAGGATTTTAAAAGAGTGAATTTTGAATTTGAAACAATTAGAAAACCGACCTGTTAAATTGGTTCTCTAATCTCCTTAACAACCTTAAGACAAAAAGCATGAAAAATTCCGCATCCCCAATTAGGGGTATTTTTATTACAACAATATTATTGTTGTTTGCGTTTTCTTCAAATCTATTTGCCCAGAGCTCTAGCTTTACAGTAAACAGTTCTCAACAATGTATAAGCAATCCAACAAACAGTTTTGTATTTACTAATTCTTCTACTGGTGTTGGTAATACATATGCATGGAATTTTGGTGATGGAAATAATTCCACAGCCACTAATCCAACGCATACTTATACTGTTGCAGGAAATTTCAGTGTACAGTTAATTACTACCAATAATAATATTAGTTATTATTCCAATCAAACAGTAACTGTTTATCCTTTACCAGTTGCCTCCTATTATTTAATAGGAAATACATTTACAGGAAGTTCAATAACATTTGTTGGTTCTTCAACCATTTCTAGTGGTAATATGTCATATGCTTGGAATTTTGGAGATCCATTAAGTGGAGTTAACAACACTTCAACATTTGTTAGTCCAACTCATACTTTTCCATCTGCAGGAACTTATACAGTTCAATTAATAGTTACAGGAACTGGTGGCTGTACTGCTACAGTTTCTCAAAACGTAGTAGTTACTGCTGGTGGTGGTGGTGGAGCTGCTCCAACAGCTACAATTACTTTAACCAGTGGTTCAACACCAACTTGTTTAACGGGTAATAGTTTCGATTTTAATGCTACAGCTGTTACTAATAGCCCTACTTTTTATCAATGGGATTTCCCGAATGCTACTCCTAATGTGAGTTATTTGGCTAATCCTCCTGCTGTGAGTTTTATTAGTGCAGGTACTTATAATGTGGTTTTATTTATTCAAAATGCTTTTGGTACCAATACATATACTTTCCCTGTTGTAGTAAACCCTTTACCTGCTACACCAACCATTACTTCACCAACAACTGTAAGTTGTGGTGGGGCTAATGTTACTTTAACTTCTTCGTCTGCCTCAGGTAACCAATGGTACCTGAATGCTGGATTAATTGGTGGTGCTACAAACCCAACTTATGTTACAAATGTTGCAGGTTCTTACACAGTTCAAGTTACTGCAAGTGGTTGTACTAGTCTCGCTAGTAATGCTATTGTTTTAAC
>JAYVBS010000175.1:0-6772 GCA_043750315.1 Chitinophagaceae bacterium | reverse complement strand
TGAATCGTATCCTTTATCCGCAATAAAATCTTTCGCCTGCGAAGTTAATATCATTGAGAATCCAAGATTCACCAGGCGCTTCATGACACCCTTCATCAAAATATCAATGATCTCAAATATATTTTCTCTTGTAAGCGAATTGAATATTACTACGTCATCAATCCTGTTTAAGAATTCGGGGCTGAATGTACGCTTTAACGCCTTTTCAATTACAGCTTTATTATTTTCATCTTGATTTTGCATTCTTGCAGCAGTTGCAAAACCTACACCATCTCCAAACTCTTTTAACTGTCTAACACCAATGTTAGAAGTCATAATAATCATTGTATTTTTAAAGTTAACTTTTCTGCCTAAACCATCAGTTAATTGTCCATCATCTAAAACTTGCAATAAAATATTATAAATATCAGGATGTGCTTTTTCAATTTCATCTAAAAGAATTACGCTATATGGTTTACGACGAACTTTTTCTGTTAACTGACCCCCTTCTTCATAACCTACATATCCTGGAGGTGCACCAACTAAACGAGTAACAGTAAATTTCTCCATATACTCACTCATATCAATTCTAATCAATGCATCTTCACTATCAAACATGTATTTAGCAAGACTTCTAGCCAATTCTGTTTTACCAACACCTGTTGGTCCCAATAAAATAAATGTACCAATTGGTTTTTTTGGATCCTTTAATCCAACTCTATTTCTCTGAATTGCTTTAGTAACTTTTTTAATGGCTTCATCTTGTCCTATTACCATTTTTTGCATATCATCAGCCATATTTCTAAGCTTCTCAGTTTCGGCTTGAACCATTCTTTTAACAGGAATGCCAGTCATCATGCTTACTACTTCAGCAATATGCTCTTCTGTAATAGGGTATCTTTTATTCTTACTTTCATCTTCCCATTCAAGTTTTGCTTTTTCTAATTGATTGCCAAAGTTTTTTTCTTTATCTCTTAAAGCTGCTGCCTCTTCAAATTTTTGACTTTTTACAACTTTATTTTTCTCTAATTTAATTTCTTCAATTTTCTTTTCTAGTTCAACAATGCTTTCTGGTACATTAATGTTTTTTAAATGAACTCTTGCACCAACCTCATCTAATACATCAATAGCTTTATCTGGCAATAAACGATCGGTCATGTATCTATCACTTAATTTAACACACGCATCTAAGGCATCTTGATCGTAAGAAACACTATGATAATCTTCGTATTTACTTTTAATATTATTCAGGATTTGAATTGTTTCTTCAATACTTGGTGGTTCAATCAAAACTTTTTGAAACCTTCTATCCAAAGCACCATCTTTTTCTATATACATTCTGTATTCATCAAGTGTGCTGGCTCCAATGCATTGCAATTCTCCACGAGATAAGGCTGGTTTAAAAATGTTACTAGCATCTAAACTTCCACTTGCTCCACCTGCACCAACAATGGTATGTATTTCATCAATAAATAAAATAACATCCCTATTTTTTTCCAATTCATTCATTATGGCTTTCATTCTTTCTTCGAATTGGCCACGATATTTTGTACCTGCAACCAAAGCTGCAAGATCTAAACTAATGACTCTTTTTTCAAAAAGTACTCGACTTACTTTTCTTTGAACAATTCTTAATGCTAAGCCTTCTACAATTGCAGTTTTACCAACACCAGGTTCACCAATTAAAATAGGATTATTCTTTTTTCTTCTTGATAAAATTTGAGATACTCTTTCAATTTCTTTTTCTCTACCAACAATAGGATCAAGGGTTCCAGCCTCTGCAAGTTTAGTAACATCTCGTCCGAAATTATCTAAAACCGGGGTTTTACTTTTAACATTAGCACCTTGTTTTGCAACAGGAGGTTGCTTGAAACTGCTAGATTGTTTTTCTTCATCAAAATCGTCATCATCACTATCAGAAAAATCTGCTTTAGGATTTTCTAAGGGTGCATCTGTACTTCCTGTTGCACCAACCATACCTAATTCATTTCTAAAAATATCATAATCTACATTAAATTGGTTTAGTATTTGTGTTGCTAAGTTTTCTTTATTTTTTAAAATGCTTAACACAATATGTTCGCTTTCAACCATTGGACTCTTTAAAGTTTTTGCCTCTAAAACCGTTACTCTTATTACTTTTTCTGCTTGTTTAGTTAAAGGCAAACTATTTATGTTGGCAATATTTTTTCCTGCTTTATCCTTAATTGCCATTTCAATTTCTTTACGCAATTCGTATAAATCAACATCAAGAGATTGAAGTACTTTAATAGCAATATTATCTCCATCTCGTATTAAGCCTAGAAGCAAATGTTCAGTGCCAATAAAGTCGTTTCCAAGTCTTAAAGCTTCCTCTCTGCTGAAAGCAATAATTTCTTTTACTTGAGCTGAAAAATTATTATCCATATAATTGGTTTGGAATTGTACAATAATAACGAATATTTTTGTGTAAAGTTGTTCAAAATATCACCCAAAATTTTCAATGACAATATATGGAAATCAAAATTGACACCAAAGAAAAATTCAAAGTAATTACGCCATTAACTGCAATAATTGATGACAAAATTGCTAATGAACTAAAAGAACAATGCATAAATATCTTTGAAAAAGAGAAAATTAGCATAATTGTAAAGTTTTCTCTTGTAAATGAAATAACAACCATGGCCTTAGAAATCATTCATGAAATTCACAATATTTTTTCTGAAAATAAACTAAGTTTTGTGGTGTGTGAATTTAACAATGAAGTACTTAAACAATTAAAAATCAATGACCTCATTGAAAACTTTAATTATGCTCCAACTGAAAGTGAAGCATGGGATATAGTTCAATTAGAAGAAATTGAACGTGAATTATTCTCTGATGAAGAATAAAAAAGAATTTTTAGTTGATTAAACTTAATCAAAAGATTAGTATCTGATAAATTATTGAGTTTATCTTTGCAAAAATTTTTAAAATATAATGAAGTTGAGATTATTATTACTTGTTATTGTGCTATTTATAGGAAAGGCTTGTTTTTGTCAGATAGATGCAAATGCGAAAAAAATTTTAGATAGGGTTAGTACTAGAGTTAAATCCTATAGTGGAATAATTGGTAGTTTTACTATTAAATCTATAACATCTAAAGGCAGAAATAATGGAACAAAAACAGGTTCTATTTCTTTAAAAGGACAAAAGTATATTCTTAAACAAGGAAAAACAGAAATTATTTGTGATGGCACCAATATCTATAATTATGATGGTGCAAGAACTGTAACTATTACTTTAGTTGAAGAAAATAGTTCAACCTTAAGCCCACAAAATTTACTTTCAAATTTTTATGATAAAGATTTTAGATACAATTTAGTGAATTCGAATGGCACTTTTTATCAGATTGATTTATTCCCTAATGACAAAAGAAAAAACTACTCTAAAGTAACCGTTTTTGTTGATAAGAAAAAAGATATGATCACGAAAGCAAAAATTTTAGATAAAACAAATAATACTATTGAGTTTTCACTAAACAATATCAATATTTCTGCAATTATTAAAGACAACAACTTTGTTTTTAATAAAGCCAAGTATCCAAGTAATGTTGAGATATTAGATTAATTTTTAAACTTATATAAATTACCAATTAAAATTTATATCTAATTTAATATCAGGGTGTAAACTTTTTTCAACAGGACAATTTCTTGCTATTCTTATTAACTGTTCTTTTTGTTCTCGGCTTGCTTTAAATTGGTTTGTAAAATTTAAATTTGCTATAATTTCTACAATTCGTCGTGGGGCATCTGAACTCATTACTTTAGTAATTTCTATGGTTGTGCCATCAAAATTTAAATTCATATCAGCAGCTCTTATAGCCAATGTAGTTATCATGCAACTTCCTAAACTAGTTGCCATTAAATCTGTTGGTGAAAATTTTTCTCCTTTGCCATTATTGTCAATTGGAGCATCGTTTTCAATAACAGTTCCACTTAATAAATGTGTTAATTCTGTTCTTAAATTTCCTTTATAAACAATTGTTGATGTCATTGCTTTATATTTTTGCATTAAATTTACAACTCAAATATCAATAAGTGAAGAAATATATAATTCTATTATTTATAGCTACCCCTTTCTTTTTAAAATCTCAAGAAACAACACAAAAAGAAACAAGAAAAGAAAGAATTGAAAAGGCGAATAAAAAAACGCAAAAACTTAAAAGAGATTCCGAAGAAGGAGCACTTATTTTTAATAAACAATCATCATTTAATATCACCTTAAGAAATGATGGTTTTGCCTTTGGATATGAAAGAGGAAAGTTTAAAAAAATAAATAAAACAAATTTATGGTGGGTTCATTTTGGTGAAAGAAAACATGTTAAAGAAGAAAAACTTTCACATGAGTTTATTGGTTTACAAGTTGGTAACCCATTTATTTATGGCAAACAAAATAATTTTTATTTTTTAAATATCGGACTTGGTCAACAGAAATTATTGGGTGGTAAAAGCACTAAAAATGGCGTTGCAGTTTCTGCTGTTTATGGTGGTGGTTTAACATTAGGCCTTTTAAAACCCTATTATTTAGAAGTAGTTGGAAGAACACCTGGTACAATTGATGAAATTAAATGGAATGATGATAAGCCAGATTTAAGGTTTTTGAAAACAGATTCCATTCTTGGTGCAGCTTCTTTAGGCAAAGGGTTTAATGAAATTAAATTATCTCCTGGAGCATTTGCAAAAGCAGCTATAAGATTTGATTATGGCAAATTCAATGATTTAGTATCTGCTTTAGAAATTGGAATTAGTGGTGAATATTACTTCCAAAAAGTACCTCAAATGGTGTTACTAAAAGAAAAAAATTTTTTCTTGAATGGATATATTACTTTGATTTTTGGATCTAGAAAATAAAAATATTTAATGCAAGAATTACCTGTTATATCTGCAATTGATAATGATATAAAATTAAAAAAACCAAATTGGCTGCGTGTTAAACTTCCTATTGGTGAAAGCTATAAACATGTTCGTGGTTTAGTTGATAAAAATAAATTACATACAATTTGTGAAAGTGGCAATTGTCCAAATATGGGTGAATGCTGGGGCGAAGGCACTGCAACTTTCATGATACTTGGAAATATTTGTACCAGAAGTTGTAGATTTTGTGCAGTTGCAACGGGTAAACCAGAAGAAATTGATTGGGACGAGCCTCAACGTGTTGCAGAAGCCATTAACTTAATGAAAGTTAAACATGCTGTTGTTACATCTGTTGATAGAGATGAACAACCAGATGGAGGAAGTATCATTTGGTATAATACAATTAAAGCAATCAAAGCTTTAAATCCAACCACTACTTTAGAAACATTAATTCCAGATTTTAGAGGTATTGAAGAACAAATTGAAAGAGTTATTGATGCTGCTCCAGAAGTAGTGAGTCATAACATGGAAACTGTTGAACGCATTACAAAAAAAGTACGAGTACAAGCTAAATACGATAGAAGTTTATTTGTTTTAAAACATTTAAAACAAGGAGGTATGAGAACCAAGACAGGCATTATGCTTGGCATTGGAGAAACCAAAGATGAAGTTGTTGAAACTATGAAACAATTGGTAGATGTGGGTTGCGATGTGTTAACTCTTGGCCAATATTTACAACCAACACCAAAACATTTACCTGTGCAACGTTTTGTTCATCCCGATGAATTTAAAGATTTAAAAGAAATTGGTTACAACTTAGGTTTCGATTATGTTGAAAGTGGACCACTAGTTCGTAGTTCTTACCACAGTGAGAAACATGTAATTAAAGGTTGGGGTAAAACTCAATGGTTGAAAGAAAAAGAAATGATGATGCAGTAAACTTCCTTGTCTTTGCGAGGCACGAAGCAATCTCATTAATGATTTTGTTTTTTGAGACTGCTTCATTCTTCGCAGTGACCATAAATTAAACCTAACAGATTTTTCAGGCAAGAGCCTTCGAAATGACGAACCCAACTCACCGTCATTTCGAGTGAGGCAACGAACGAGAAATCTCATCAATAATTATTTAATAGATTTCTCACTTCGTTCGAAATGACGAGTAACTAGTCCCCAATTAAAAATTTCAAATTCCTCTTTATTCCAGAAAATTTAGAACGTTTTAATGGAGAGTTTTTGAAAATAGTTTTAAAACTTTCTTCTGTTAATTCATTCCAATCATTTAAACTGAAATTTAAAACTTCATGTAAGGGCACAAAACCCTTTTCTGTATTGGGTTTAGAGAATCTATTCCAAGGACAAACATCCTGACAAATATCACAACCAAACATCCAATTATCAAATTTGTCTTTCATATTATTTGGTATCAAAGCATCTTTTAATTCAATAGTAAAGTAAGAAATGCATTTGCTTCCATCAATTTCTTTATTAGGCAAAATAGCCTCAGTAGGGCATTCATTAATACATTTTGTACAAGTACCACAATAGTCTTTTACAAAAACATCATCATAATCTAATTCAACATCTATAATTAATGTAGCAATAAAAAAGAAAGAACCGGCATTTTTATTAATTAAATTTCCATTCTTACCAATCCAACCTAAACCACTTTTTACAGCCCTAGCACGTTCTAAAACTGGTGCACTATCTACAAATCCTCTCCCATTAAAATCACCAATTTTATTTTTTAGTTGTTGTAAGAAAAGATGCAATTGGGATTTGATGACTTCATGATAATCTTTACCAAAAGCATATTTTGAAATTTTTGGAGCTGATGAATTTTGTTGTTGAGAAGGATAATAATTTTTAAGTAACGTAATTACACTTTTTGCTCCTGTAACTAAAACTTGAGGATTGGTTCTTAA
>JAYVBS010000174.1:0-2916 GCA_043750315.1 Chitinophagaceae bacterium | reverse complement strand
TCACCATTTTTTGTTAATAATTCTCTTCTTAGGGGCTCTCCATTTATAAATGCACCTTTTATCATTTCTTTTAATATTCTTGCTCTGGCAATTCCTTTCTTTTTTTTATCATCCTCATCCTTAAATACAATTCTTTGATGCCACTGTGAAAAATGTTGAATTTCTGAAAAATCAAAACCCAACTCTTTTTTAAAATTTTTGTTTGAGTAATTTAAATTTAAACTTGGATATTCGAATCCTAATATGGGCATTGGTGCGAGGTCTGCTAAAGATTTAAAAGCTTCATTGGTTTCACTAATTTTATATAAATCAATTTCATTACAATAAATAATTACAGTACTTTTCTCTTTTAAAAAAGAAAGTTTATACCATTCAATTACATTTTTTTTTGTGATTAGTTTATAATCAACTCTAATAATTTTTTTAAGCTCAAGGTTTTTTAGTTGATTATTAAATTTATCAATAGAATCTTTAGAAATAAAATTGGTGAAATTTTTACCAATGATTTGAGATAACTTATAATCTAATGGTTTAGTATGTGGTGCAATAATTTGATAAACTACATTTTTTGTATTTAATAATACTATAAAATTTCTTGTTAGTTGTGGTAATTTTTTTTTATCCATTAACTATTATTTAAGTATTACAGTCCCTAACTGTTTAGTAATTTCAATTTCAATTTGTTTAAGATTTTTATGAACCTCAATTAATTGTTTTTGTTTATCATAACTAGTTGCTTTTTCAATATCAATTTGGTTTTGATGAAACATTTTTTTAATCTTCTTCAGCTTAAAATAATTTAAGCTTGCAGCAACATCTTGTTTACTAGTGTCTCTATTTAAAATGTTCATGCCCTCTAAAACATTGTCCCAATTATTGCTTAGTTCATAGGGAGACATTGTAATGGCAACCACTAAATCTGCAATTGCTTTATCATTACTGTAAATAAATTTTTTTGTATGGGGTTCTTCCTTTTGAAAATATTGTTCTTTATAAAGCTCAAACAATTTTTCTAATAATTTATTTTCAAAATGAAAGCTTTCTAATTCTTCAAAAATGTATTCAGCAATGGTATTTTTTTCATCCCATTCATTTAAACCATAGTCCAACAAAATTTTCAAAACATTTTTTTCGTGCAAATCATCTTGTAATAAAAGCGAATCATTTTCTTCAAAGTTACCATTTGTATTCTGGTTTTGTTGTAACAAGGTATTGGCTTCTTGAAATGGAAGCGTTTTATCTTCTTTACTAATTTTATCTCTCTTAAACTTATTTACTAAGTTTATTAAACCAAATTCATCAATATTTAATATTGCTGAACATTGCTTAATATATTCTTGCTGTTTAATAAAATCTTCAACTCTGTTTATTTTACTTAAAGATTCTGCAATTTGGTTAACTAATTCACTCTTTTTTGAAATATCATTCCCAATTCCATTCATCATTACTTCTAATTGAAAAATGATGAAATCTTTTTTATTAGTTTCAATAAATTTTTGAAATTCAAAAGCACCAATTTTTCTGACAAAACTATCTGGATCTTCATTATCTGGAATTAGAACCAACTTAACATTTAAGCTTTCTTCTAAAGCCATATCTAACCCACGTAAAGCTGCTTTAATACCTGCAGCATCGCCATCATAAATTATTGTAAGGTTATTACTATACTTTTTTATTAACCTTAGTTGATCAATAGTCAAACTTGTCCCACCACTTGCTACAACATTTTCAATACCTGCTTGATGCAAACTAATCACATCCGTATATCCTTCAACTAATAAACATTCATCTTGTTTATCAATAGCATGCCTTGCAAAATAAGCTCCATATAAAACCTTACTTTTTACATAAATTTCATTTTCTGGTGTATTAATATATTTTGGTGCTTTATCATTTTTGCCAATTATTCTAGCACCAAATCCAATTATTTTTCCAGTATTTTGATGTATGGGAAAGATAATTCTACCTCTATAATTATCTATTAACTCATTATCATTTCTTATTACAGATAATCCAGTTTTTGGAAGTAGTTCTTTATTGAATTGATTAGATAATAATGCTTGAGTCAATTCATTTTTAGTAGAGGGATTATAACCAACTTGAAATTTTTTAAGTACATCTTCATTAAACCCTCTTTCTTTTAAATAACTTACAGCAATAGTTTCACCTTCTTCTGAATTCCACAATTGATTTTGAAAAAATTGCTGAGCAAAATTATTGATGATGTATAAACTATCACTCGTTTGCTGTTGAAACTGTTGTTCAGGCGTTTGTTCTGTTTCTTCAACTTCAATATTATATCTTTTGGCTAACCATTTTAGTGATTCTACATAACTTAGTTTATCATGCTCCATTAAAAAAGTAATTGTATTCCCACTTTTACCACAACCAAAACATTTGTAAATTTCTTTTGTTGGAGATACAGTGAATGAAGGTGTTTTTTCGTTGTGGAATGGGCAATTGCCTAAATAATTTGCTCCTCTTTTTTTAAGTTTTACATATTCACCTACAACATCTATTATATCGATGCGACTTTTTATTTGTTCTATAGAGTTAGGACTAATCATTAAGGGTGTGAATATAAGAAATGAAGTATTTTAATTCAAAGGAAAATTAAAAATGTGTACAAATTTCTAGAGATGGATTACTTCAAAAGAAAAACCCCAATTATTGGGGTTTTAGTTGCGAGGAGAAGGATCGAACTTCTGACCTTCGGGTTATGAGCCCGACGAGCTACCGCTGCTCTACCTCGCGATTTATTGGAGTGCAAATGTATGTGTAATAATTTTATATGCAAATTTATTTTAGTCTTTATGTTGTTTTATGCTTGATGCTCCAGAATTTTTTGACTCCTTAACATTTGGATTTCCTTTATAAGAAATACTACTTGCTCCACTTGCTTTTGCATATAGTGTT
>JAYVBS010000173.1:0-2932 GCA_043750315.1 Chitinophagaceae bacterium | reverse complement strand
ACTGCAGCATTAATGCATAAAAATAATGCACCGGTTTTTTTATTAGGTGGAAAGGTTTACGAACTAAATAATAAAGAAGGTTACAGACAGTTTTGGGCAATCTATCATAAGCCACCAAAATCCGAATACAGAGATTATTTATTAGAAAGGAGAGATAGTTTAATACCACTCGATGAAAGAAGTTTTAAAGGTGCTTATTATACACCCTTGCATGTAGTAGATAAAGCTTATGATAAACTAACAGAAACCTTAGGTAAAAATTGGCAGAAAGAATATATAGTTTGGGATATGTGTTGTGGTGTTGGCAATTTAGAAGTTAAACATAGCAACCCTAGAAATATTTACATGAGCACATTAGACCAAGCTGATGTTGATGTAATGAAAGCCACTAAAACCTGTGTTGCAGCAACAAGATTTCAGTACGACTATTTGAATGATGATATTACAAATGATGGCAATATTGATTATACATTAACCAATAAAATACCACAAGAATTAAGAGATACTATTAAACAAGAAAAAAAGATTTTGGTTTTGATAAATCCACCTTATGCTGAAGCTACAAACTTTGAAAATATAGCTAAAGGTGTCGATGCTGAAAATAAAGCTGGTGTTGCAAAAACAAGAATAGCACTTACATCAATGCAAGATTATGGAAAAGCAAGTAATGAATTATTTACTCAATTTATTGCTCGAATAGCAAATGAAATGCCAACAGCTACCATTGCACTGTTTAGTACTATGAAATATGTAAATGCACCCAATTTTGAAAAATTTAGAAGTGTTTGGAGTGCAGAATATTTAGGAGGATTTGTTGTACATAATAAAGCTTTTGAAGGACTAACAGGAAAATTTCCAATTGGTTTTTTAGTTTGGAAAACCAATAATTTGTCATTGCGTGGAGGAACGACAAAGCAATCTCAAATAATTACAATTCTAACTGATGTTTTAGATAAAAATGCAAAACCAATAGGAGAAAAATTATTTTATAATTTACCAAATCATAAATTTTTAAATGTTTGGCTAGAAAGACCAAAAGCAAATAAATTAGATGTAATTCCATTGAAAAATGCAATCTCTCCATCTGAAACAATTCCAAGAGTAAAGAATTGGTCAAACAATGCAATTGCTTATATGTATTGTGGTGTGAATGATTTACAACATGCCGAACAGCAAACAATTATTTTTTCTTCACCTTATGGTGGAGGAAATGGTTTTTATATTAATAAAGAAAATCTTTGTCAAGCTGCAATAATTTTTTCTGTAAGAAGATTAGTAAAACCAACATGGCTTAATGATAGAGACCAGTTTTTACAACCCACACAACCTTTAAACAACGAGTTTAAAAGTGATTGTTTAATATGGATGTTATTTAATCGTTGTCAAAGAACAGCCAGTGCCAACGATTTAGAATGGAACAATAAAAAATGGAGTATTGTAAATCATTTTATACCTTTTACAGAAGAAGAAGTAAATGCACAAGAACGTTTTGAAAGTGATTTTATGGTTCAATATATTTCTTCTCTCCCCTCCTTGGAGGGGCAGGGGGTGGGTCATTCTCCCAAAGTAATAGATAAAATACAACACACCCCTAACCCCTCTCAAGAGGGGAATAAAAACCTATCAGCAGAAGCAACCCAAGTTTTGCAAGAAGGTAAAATATTATGGCAAGCCTATTTTGCTCATACAGATGTTAGGAATGTAAGGGATGAATTAAAATTAAATAGAGCTGATGTAGGTTGGTATCAAATTCGTAAAGCTTTACAAGCACGTAATACAAGTGGAGATTTTACTCCAGTAAATTTTAAACCATTTGAAGAAGCTTATAAAAATCTTACAGAAAAACTACAACCTATGGTTTATGAACTTGTATTTTTAAAAGTTTAAAGAATGCAAGAAAGGAAATCAATCCGTAATTTTACTAATGCCAGATTTAAACATTAATGACTAGCTATGAAAAACTACCTGCTATTAATAGCTTCAATTCTTTTTATTAATTTATCATTTGCACAAACTGTACCAATAGATAGCGTTGCAAGTTATGAAGGTAAAACAGTAACGATTTGTTCAAAAGTTCAAGGTGTCTTCACTACTAGAGGAGAGAAGAAAACAACCTATATTAGTTTTGGTAATCCTTATCCCAATGCAACTTTTACTGCTATTATTTTTGATGGAAATTTAAAGAATTTTAAATACAATCCTTCTGAATATTTAAAAGATAAGAATGTTTGTTTAACAAGTAAAGTTGTTATGTATAAAGGAAAACCGGAGATGATATTGACTAATGAGGAAGAGGTTAAAGTGGAATGATAAATAAAAGATGAGAATTAATTCCGAGTTTCTTGATCTGGTATTGGTAAATGTTTTAAGATTGTATCTAAAGCTCCAACATTAAAATAATTGCCACAAATTGAACAAAGAGTAATTATTTCTTCGGATTCGTTGATATCAATCTCCTCTTCTGAGTTTTCTTCATTAAAAATTCTTCGTTCTAAAGACCTGGTAATAGAATAATAATGATTTCCAAATGGAATTTCTTTACAACATTTATGACATAGGAGAATTTCAATATTTTTTTGCATTAGACTAAATTTTAATTTATTCTTTATCAATCAATGCCCAGAAAGTAAAATAAGATTCATTTTCAAGCCATCTACCTTGAAGCATATATTTATTTTTATTTTACATAGCTCTGGTTTGTGTCCCACGAATCAGCAATCAGAAACAGTTATTCCTACTACTAAATCGAGCTTAGTAAAGAAAATAACCAGCAGTATTTTAAAGTTACAACAATACCTAACTCACTAAGTAGTAGAATCTTTGGTTTTAATAATTATATTTATTTTAGTGAACAGTGAATAAGGTCTACCTATTTACAAATCATTTTAATTCAGATTAACTAAATTTCTTATGGTGGTTTTGCCGAGGGTGT
>JAYVBS010000172.1:0-2935 GCA_043750315.1 Chitinophagaceae bacterium | reverse complement strand
AAACACACGACTCTGTCCCATAAGCATTACTAATATTACACTGGAGAAGCCAGCTAATATTGCAATTGTTACAGCCTTTGCTAACCAACCATAACCATGCATGTAAGTTTCAATAGCATATGCAACAGAAGCCTCTTTACCCTCTTTTACAAAATCGGTGTATGGAGCAACTCCAGTTAAAACATAAGAAAATAAAATATAAAGTATTGTACAAATTACAAGAGAACCTAAAATACCAATTGGCATATCTCTTTTAGGATTTTTGGCTTCTTGTGCTGCAGTACTAACAGCATCAAAACCAATAAATGCAAAAAACACAATAGCAGCACCAGTAAGTACACCACCCCAACCATGCCTAAAAGTATCTTTAAAAGAATAAAAAGTTCCATCGGCTTTAAGAGCATCTGGAGCATCTGCAGGAATTAAATAAGGGGTATGATTTGCAGGATTTATAAATTTCCAACCAACAACAATAAACACTACTACAATTGAAACTTTTACCACCACGATGATAGCATTAACAAAAGCAGATTCACTTGAACCTTTTATTAATAATAGAGATATCATCAATAAAATAAATAATGCTGGAAGATTCATTAAGCCATGATGCATAACATTTGCAGAGTCTAAGGCTTTTTCAAAGGGAGAGTGACACCATTCGTATGGTATGGAACCCAGATTAAATTGTGTGAGCAATTTATTTAAAAACTCACTCCATGCAATTGAAACTGTGGCAGCACCTAAAGCATATTCAAGAATTAAAGCCCATCCAATAATCCAAGCTACTAATTCTCCCATTGTTGTATAAGCATAGGTATATGCACTACCAGCAATAGGAATCATAGAAGCAAATTCTGCATAACATAAACCAGCAAAAGCACAGCCTAAAGCAGCAATTACAAAAGATAATGTTACTGCAGGCCCTGCATGTTCACCAGCTGCTGCTGCTGTTCTTACAAAAAGTCCAGCACCAATAATTGCTCCAATACCTAAAGCAATTAAACTTCCTGCTCCTAAGGTTCTTTTTAATCCCTTTTCAGAATCTGCTGCTTGAAGCATTAGTCCATCTAAAGATTTTTTTCTAAATAAACTCATAATTGTTTTGTTAGGTTTTCAAAATAAGGTCGAAAAATAGAGAAATATTTTTATACTTAGATAAAACTTTTTTTAAAGAATCATAATAATGATTAATTAAATACTAAAAAAGTATATTGCGTCACAAAAATTAAACAAATGGCTAAGAAGAATCTTTTAACTATTTACATTTTAGTTGCAATGGTTTTGGGTTTATTGGTAGGTTATCTTGTACATATAAACGCTTCTGACGAATTCATAAAAAGCTTTTCAAAAAACGTAAAATTACTTTCTAATATTTTCATTCGTTTGGTTCAAATGATAATTGCTCCTTTGGTGGTTTCAACTTTAATTGTAGGCATAGCAAAACTTGGTGATTTAAAAGCTGTTGGAAGGGTTGGGGGTAAAGCTTTGATTTGGTTTGTTAGTGCATCATTAGTTTCTTTATTATTAGGCTTGGTGTTAGTAAATGTTTTTCAACCTGGCAGTTCTATTAATCTAAGTCAAGCAGATACTGATGGCGTAAAAGATTTAATGACAAAAACTACTTCTTTTTCATTGCAGAATTTTGTAGAACATATTATTCCTAAAAGTATTATGGAAGCTATGGCTACGAATGAAATATTACAAATAGTTATTTTTTCAATATTTTTTGGAGTGGCAACAGCGTCTTTAGGAGAAAAAGCAAAACCATTAATTAAAGTTTTTGATTTAGTATCTCATGTTATTTTAAAAATGGTAAATTATGTTATGAATTTTGCTCCTTTTGGAGTATTTGGTGCATTAGCAGCAGTAGTTGCAACTAAGGGACTAGGAATATTTCAGTTCTATTTTATATACTTTGTATATTTTTTATTGGGAATTTTAATTTTATGGATAATACTTTTTTCAGTGGGGTATCTTATTCTTAAAAAGAGAATGAAAGATTTAATTAAAAGAATGGGTGGCCCTTTATTAATTGCATTTAGTACAACAAGTAGTGAGGCTGTTTTTCCAAAACTTACAGAAGAATTAGAACGATTTGGATGTAAAAATAAGATAGTATCCTTCGTTTTGCCATTAGGATATTCTTTTAATTTAGATGGAAGTATGATGTATATGACTTTTGCAAGTTTAGCAATTGCTCAGGCTTATGGCATTCATTTAGATTTGGCAACACAGTTAACCATGTTATTGGTACTAATGCTTACAAGCAAAGGAATTGCAGGAGTACCAAGAGCATCTTTAGTTGTAGTTCTGGCCACATGTGCTATGTTTAATATTCCTCCAGAAGGAGTTGCTTTAATTTTACCAATAGATCATTTTTGTGATATGTTTCGTTCAGCTACAAACGTTGTGGGAAATGCATTAGCAACTTCTGTTGTTAGTAAATGGGAAGGCGAATTGACAGAGCCAATAGAAATGGTATAGTTAATAGCAATTAATAATTTTAATTGTCATTAAGCTGTATATAAAAACGGAAAGGCCAGAGGTAGAAACCCCAGCCCGTGTTTAATCCGTACCCTATGAAAACAGACTTTAATAATTCCTTTCTAGAGGTGTTATATTATTTCTTGAATTCTGACTATATAATAAACGGAGTGTTGCTTCTTTTATTTTGTTAAGTACAAAAAACATTATGAAGTTTATTGATTCTCATACACATATTTATCTACCAGATTTTGCTTCTGATATAGACTCAGTAATTGATAGAGCACAAAAAGAAAAGGTTAAAAAATATTTTTTACCAGCTATAGATTCTTCTCATCATCAAGAAATGATTTTGTTAGAAGAACGATTCCCAGATTTGTGTGTTGCAATGATGGGTTTACACCCTTGTTCAGTAAAAGAAAATTATTTAAATGAATTAAAAATTGTTGAA
>JAYVBS010000171.1:0-2937 GCA_043750315.1 Chitinophagaceae bacterium | reverse complement strand
TGGAGAAAAGCAATAGCCCTGAAATGCAAGAAATTTTAGCCAATCAAAAAAAAGAAGCTAATAACGAATTCTTTAAATTCATCAGTAAAAATTATGCAAAATGGATGGATCCAAAATCTGTTGATGTTCCTATAATGAGTCACACTTTATTTCAGTATAAAGTATTACCTCATGTAGAAAAAGGCATACCAACATTTTTTATTTTGATAGATAATTTACGTTACGATCAATGGAAAGTTATTCAACCCATTTTTGCAGAAAGTTTTAGAATTTTAGAAGAAGAAACTTTTTATTCCATACTTCCAACAGCAACACAATACAGTCGTAATGCAATCTTCAGCGGATTATTACCAATAGAAATTGAAAAATATTTTCCAACCGAATGGAAAAATGATGAAGAAGAAGGAGGTAAAAATTTGTATGAAGAATTCTTTTTTAGAGCACAGTTAGAACATTTTAAAAAAGATGATATTAAAGCAAGCTATACTAAAGTATTGCACCATAACGATGGACAACAATTGCTAAATAATATTCATAATTTGTTATCGAACGATTTAAATGTTATCGTTTACAATTTTGTGGATATGCTTAGTCATGCTAGAACAGAAATGGAAGTGTTAAAAGAATTAGCAGGTGATGAAGCAAGCTACAGAAGTGTTACAAAGAGTTGGTTTGAACATAGTGCTTTGCATCAAGCACTTAAAAAAATTGCAGATAAAAATATTCGATTAATTGTAGCAACTGATCATGGAACTATGAGAGTGAATAGTCCTCAGAAAGTAATTGGCGACAAACAAACTACTACAAATTTGCGTTATAAACATGGAAGAAATTTGAATTATGACCCAAAATCAGTTTTGGCATTTAAAGACCCTAGAGAAGCTGGTTTACCTGTGCCAACTGTAAACTCATCATTCATTTTTGCTAAGGAAGACGATTTTTTATGCTATCCAAACAACTATAATCATTTTGTAAATTATTATAAAAATACATTTCAACATGGTGGAATTAGTTTAGAAGAAATGATTATCCCTGTGATAAAAATGGTGAGTAAATAAACAATAGTTTTTATTATCTAATTCCATAACATCGTTATTTTGCAAGAATGACAAAAAAGTATAAAAAAGATGAAAAAATAATTCTTGTTGTAAACGACGATAGTGTTCTTGCTCCTGGAATTAAAGCTTTAGTTGAAGCTGCAATGCCTTTTGGTAGGGTAGTTGTGGTTGCACCAGATCAACCACAAAGTGGAATGGGTCATGCAATAACCATTAATAAACCACTTAGATTAGAAAAAGTAAATTTAATTGATGGAGTTGAAGCCTATACAACTAATGGTACTCCTGTTGATTGTGTAAAACTTGCAGTAGATAAAATTTTACATCGTAAACCCGATATTTGTTTAAGTGGTATTAATCATGGTGCAAACCATAGCATTAATGTAATTTATAGTGGTACAATGAGTGCTGCTATGGAAGCATCTATTGAAAGTATTCCTTCTGTGGGTTTTTCTTTATTAGATTATAGAATGACAGCAGATTTTGAACCTTCTAAAAAAATTGTAACCAAGATAGTTGCAGAAATTTTAAAACATAAAAAAGTAGATAAACATTTATTATTAAATGTAAATATTCCTTCAATTCCTTTTGAAAAAATAAAGGGAATAAAAGTTTGTAAACAAGCTTATGCTAAGTATGAAGAGAAGTTTATGAAAAGATCTGACCCACATGGTAAAAAATATTATTGGTTAACAGGTGAATTTGTAAATTATGATAAATCTAAAGACACAGATGTTTGGGCATTGGAGAATAACTATGTAAGTGTTGTGCCTGTTCAGTTTGATCTAACAAATTACATTATTAAAAAAGAAATTGAAAACTGGAAATTCTAATGTTTAAAGACAATTTAAAATATGGATTGGTTATAGGAGCTTTAAGCCCTTTTTTAGGGATGCTTGGTTTTTATTATTGGAAATTTAGTGTTTACTCTTTTAAAAATTTCATTACAGCTTTGGCTGAACAGAAAACAATTCTAACGAGTATGATTTCATTTTCATTATTAGTAAATGCAATCATCTTCACCATTTTTCTTAATAAAAGTAAAGATTATACAGCCAAAGGAATTTTTATTACAACTGTTATTTGGGCTGTGTTTGCTATTGTTTTAAAATTAATTTATTAATATGTCGAAAATTGCTTTTATTACAGGAGCCACGTCTGGAATAGGTTTAGCAACTGCAAAAGCATTTGCAAAAAATGGAATTAATCTAATTCTTTGTGGTAGAAATAAAATTCAATTAGAAAACCTTGAAAAAGAATTATACTCTGTTGTAAAAGTGATTAGTTTAAATTTTGATGTAAGAAATAAAAGTGAAGTCGAAGAAAGCATCAACAGTTTAGATTTAAACTGGAAACAAATTGATATTCTAGTGAATTGTGCTGGTAATGCACATGGATTATCTTCAATAGAAAATGGAGATTTAGAAGATTGGGATATGATGATTGATGCCAATATTAAAGGACTATTATATGTTTCAAGATTTGTAATGCCATTAATGGTTGAGAGAAAACAAGGTCACATTATTAACATTAGTTCTGTTGCAGGAAAATATACTTATCAAAATGGAGCTGTTTATTGTGCAAGTAAAAAAGCAGTAGAAGCCATTAGTGAAGGCATGCGTTTAGATTTAACTCAACACGGAATTAAAGTAACCAATATTGCTCCAGGTGCTGTTGAAACAAATTTTTCTGTAGCAAGATTTAAAGGAGATGAAGAAAGAGCAAAAAAAGTGTATGAAGGCTTTGATCCAATTAAACCAGAAGATGTTGCAGATACAATTTTTTACGCTGTTAATTCTCCAAAGAATGTAACGATTGCAGATATTGTTTTATACGCTGGAGTCCAATCTGCACCTACAACCATTTATAGAAAAAATTA
>JAYVBS010000170.1:0-6864 GCA_043750315.1 Chitinophagaceae bacterium | reverse complement strand
GTAGTTTTTTTCCTCATTTTGGTCTGTACGTTGCTGGAATAGACGAATACAGAAATAAGCCAGGTTTTAATTTAAGTCAAAGTTCTGAAGTTTTTGTTGGTCGGGTTGTGAAATGTATTTAACAGTTTTAGGTATCCAAGTCAAGGTTGTAGATAAAATTTGGGTTATTCCATTAACAGTTTGCTCTGTACCAATTACAATTCTAAACTGTAAATTTTCTTTGAGTTTATTTAAAGGGAGATAGTCTTGAATTGTCAGTTTTAAATGTGTAATGATAAAATCATCAATGTTAGAATTACTACTATAGTCAATCTTTAATGAATGAGTTTTGTCAGCCTGTAGAAAGCAATAAAAAGAAGGCTGTTTATTGTCTTTGGTCACTAACTTAAAAAAATTATAACCATCATTAATGTCTTTAAATAACAAAATAATATCATAACCAGTCTTACTTTGAAGTATAGATATTCCATACCAACTATGATTAGATTTTTCAAATGTAGTAGTCATATAAAAAAATTAAATAATTATGTCAATAGAAGAAAAAAGAGCAAAAGCAAAAGAAATATTCGCCTTACTTAAAGGTATAACCCTTAAAGATGCAAAAGAAATTGTTACTTGTTTTACAAAAGTCTTACTTACAGAAGCAGAAGAAAAAGCAATAGTTCAAGATTTAGTCACCATTAAATAATAATAAAAAATGATAAATTTTTCAGAACCCATAAGAATAGAACTATTGAAAATAGCACATAGTCTATCGAAAACAAAAGCAAATAGTCACGACTATACAGAACAAAGGGTTATTGCTACATATTGGAAACTGTATGAATTGTTTGAAGCAACTCAGTTGGGTTTAGATAGTAGAGCTTCTTCAACATTACCAGATACAGTCTTACCTTTATCGTCTAACCAAGAACAATAATAAGAACCTGTAAACTCATCTTCTACACCTGTAGTTCTTCCATTCTTAACTACTGTGTAAGTTTTTAAGTTTACATATTTAATAAGGTATTCTTTTTTAGAAGATGTATGAATAACAAATTGTCCTTTTTCAAATATAGGTTTTCTCATAACTGTATATATTTATGTGGTATGTCCAAAATTACAGCCAACTCGTAAATATACGCATGTTTTCAGTTCAACTAATTTTTGAGTTATTTATTAAGTATTTGATTTTCAAAAATAATTTATGTATTTGTACACAGTTTTAAAACTACGTACATTTTGAATTGTAAAGAAACTACGTACTTTTTGTATTGTTATTTTTTTCTCTAAATATTTTGTCTAAAGGACTCTCAACTTTTTGTAAACTTTTTTTGCTTACATGTGTATATCGAAGGGTTGTTCTAATATCATTATGACCCAATAATTCTTGTATATATTTTATATCTGTTCCTCCTTCTAACAAATGAGTGGCATAGCTGTGTCGTAAACTATGAAACGTAATATACTTGGGAATTCCTATTTTTTCGAAATAATAATTAAAAACTGCCTGAGCACTTCTACTGCTATAAGGTGTATTTTTTATTTGCCCTTCGAACAACCATTTTTTTGGTTGATATTTTTTATAGTATTCTCTTAATAATTCTAATGCAACTTTACTTAAGGGTACAAGTCTGTCTTTTTTTCCTTTTGCTCTTTCTATAAATATTTGCATTCTATCGCTATTAATATCATCAACTTTTATATTTACTACTTCGCTTACTCTTAGCCCTGCACTGTAAGCTGTCATTAATAGTACTTGATGTTTTAAATTTTTGATTTCTGATAAACCTTTAAAAATTTTTTCTTCGCTAATTACTTTGGGTAATTGTAGTGGTCTTTTGGGTCTGGGAATATCGAAAAAAAATCTTTCTCTCTTTAATACTTTTTCGTAGTAAAACTTTAAAGCATTCATTCTACTATGTATAGTATTCTCACTCAACTTTAATTTATCGTGACAATAAAATAAATAATTTTTTACTCTATCAGTTTTTAATTCATCTACTTTAAAATCCTTTAAAGTTTGAAGAAATACTGCAAATTCACTTTTATAAGTTGTGATGGTAGATAAGCTGTATGCTTTTAATGTAAGTACTTTAATAAAAATTTTAAGTTGTTTTTTGTTATACTCACTAATTTTTAAATTAGAGTTTAAGATAATTTCTGGCAAAGAATTTTTTTGAATTAATTTTATTTTAGATGTATCAATATTTGCAATTCCTTCAAGAGATTTTATAACTTGATTTAAATAATTTATATCTTTTTGTATATACCATGATTTTAAAGTGCTGCTAAATTTTACAAACTTTAAATCGCGTAAAATTTTATTTATTTGTGCATTATATTCGAATAAGAGTTGAATGCATTCTCTTTTATTATGAAGAATAAATTTGCAAGTGATTTTCATTCGAAAATTTTACAGCTATGCCACCTCAGTCACAGTATAAAAAACTTAAAACCAAGAAGCTAAAAGGAAAGTGAATTTAAGGAAATTATCATTCTTATTTTTTTCCTTTAGTTATTTTTTTCTTAACTTACAAGATAATAAAGTTTTTCTTTTTAGCATTTTAGTGAATAGATTCATTGTATTTATTCTAAAATTTTATTATTGTTTTGGCTGGTTTTAAGGTTGAATAAACGTACAAATAATGATAAAGGTTGGTCATATTAAAATCATTTCACAAGCACCCAGCTAAATAGAATTACAGAAGTTGAGAAGGGGAAATTACTATTCAGAAATATAATTTCATCCTAGATTAAATAAAATTATTTTTGTTGTAACAAAATTTTCTTAATCTCCTTATTTGAAAAAATGAATAAAATTCACTTCTTCATAATTATTTTATTTTTTTGTAATTTTTCTTTTTCACAACAACTTACTGCTACGTTTGGCAGTTCATCTGTTAAGTTAGATTGGGAACGGGCAGGATACCCCGGAATTACTGTGCCAGTGTTTCCTTTAATCGTGGATATCATGACAATTGGAGGTAATAATTCTGGTATGGTAGCAAATGACATTGCTTTAGCAAATGCCATCAGTAGTTTGAACGGTGCTGACGCAGTTATTTATTTTCCTGCAGGTAATTATTTGTTTAATAATAGTGTTAACCTTCGTGGTGGGCTCATAATAAGAGGTGCGGGCTCCGAAAACACAACCCTTACATTTAACCTTGGTGCAAATTCTGGACATTTAATTAAGGTACAGGGCTCAACAGGTGCAAGTACGCTTGTTACTACTGCAGTTCAGCAATTCAGTAATCAGGTAAACGTAGCCGACCCAAACATAACTTCAATTGGAAACTTTATAAAAGTTTACCAGGATAACGAAACAGGCCTTATCAATGATTCGTGGGCTGACAACACAATTGGGCAGATATCTTATTTAAAAAGCAAGTTGGGGAATACTTTTACATTCTTTACAAAGCATCGCAGAGCAATACCATTAAACGGTTTGCCAACTGCACAAGTTCTGAATATGGTAAAAAGGGTTGGTATTGAATGTCTCAAAATAAAAAGAATAGATAGTGATCCTGTAGCAAACCAAACATCGAATATATTTTTTAATTATGCCGCTTTTTGCTGGTTAAAAGGGGTTGAGAGTGATAGTGCCAATTTTGCTCATGTCACTATATTAAACAGTAGTAATATTGAAATAACTGGTTCTTATTTTCATGGTGCATTTTCTTATGGAGGAGGAGGAGCAGGGTATGGTGTTGTCTGTCATATATCCACTGGAGATTGCCTGATAGAAAATAATATTTTCAAAAACCTTCGACATGCTATGTTATTACAAGCTGGTGCTAACGGTAATGTCTATTCATATAATTACTCTTTAGAACAAAATCGAACTGAATTGCCTGCAGATGCTGCTCAAGACATTGTGCTGCATGGCAATTACCCCTATGCTAATTTATTTGAAGGGAATATAGCCCAAAATATTGGTGGCGATGCTAGCCATGGTATCAACGGGCCTGCAAATGTTTTTTTCAGGAATCGAGCTGAGTATTATGGTATTACATTCAGTTCAGGATCGGGTGATAGTTCTGTTTTAATTTATAATGAAGTTATTGATACAGGAAATTCAATTCTTTTTCCATTCTTCCCAAAAGGTAATCTCTTCATGAACGGACCTAATACTATTGCTTCAAAAAATTACAGGGTAATAGCTGGGGCTTTTGTGAATCACATGGAAGCAGCATTTACTCCCAACCAATCATCAACCTATACTTATTTCCTAGAACCTTTACAGCCTTATTTCTTCAGTACAAATTTGCAACCCATGGGTTTTCCGGGTGTTTATAATAGTCCATTAATAAGCATCCCAGCAAAGAACAGATTTAATGCAGTTGGTACTTTCACTTTTTGTAATAAAATGTCGAGGAAAGACAGTATGATGCCTGTTATTTGCAATCCATTAACTATTGCATCTGATGATGGATATGATGTACACAATATTTCAGAAACTAATGAATACAGGGATAATAGCAATTGTGGAATCATAGCAACAATTTTACCTTCTGGTGCTGCTTCTGTTAGTGGTATGATTAAAACAAAAACCACTATAGATGTAACTGTTAAGTCATACAATGGCAAGGCATATGTTCAACGACATTATGAAATAGAACCTACTGTAAATCCATCTGCAGCTACAGCAACAATTACCTTATATTTCACACAACTAGAATTTGATAATTATAATGCTGCTAATGGAACAGATCCCAATTTGCCAACGAGTCCTGGTGATGTTTCGGGGAAATTTAATTTAAAAGTCACACAATATCATGGTACAGGTACTGAGCCTAGTAATTATTCTGGAAATGCTGTTTTGATAGATCCTATAGATACGAATATTGTTTGGAATAGTGTTACTAATTTATGGGAGGTTACTTTTAATACTATTGGTTTTAGCGGGTTTTATTTAAGTGGCACTTTTATAGTAAAGCCTCTGAAACTGATTACTTTCAGTTACTCAATACAAAATAATGAAAAAGTTTTATTGAATTGGAAAGTTACAGAACAGCAAGGAATATTAAAATATATTATTGAAAGAAGTTCAGACGGAATTTCTTATTCGGCCATTGGCAATATTTCTGCTAACCTTCAAAATAGTTTTACCTATGTGTTTGTTGACCAAAGCCCTTTTAAAGGATTAAATTATTATCGTCTTAAAATTGAAGAAAATAATACTTTTAGTTATAGTATAGTATTGACAGTAAATTTTTTAGAAAAAGAAAATGAAATTGTTGTTTACCCGGTTCCTGTAAAGGATGAATTGATCATCCAAATAAAAAATAATTCTTTGTTGAATACAGAAGTTCAGTTGTTAAATGCTGAAGGGATGTTTGTACAAAAAATAATATTATTCAACGCTGTGCAAATAATTCAAGTTAGTCACTTAGCTGCAGGAATTTACTTCCTTAAAACTAGAAATGACCATACTTATAAAATAATAAAGCGATAAAAAATAACAGAACAATATTATACTTAATCTTCCCAATACTGTGTTCCCTTTTTATCAATATAACAATACTTGTTTTTAATATAAACTGTTGCAAGACCATTTTTAAATGAATAACATTCTTTATATTTCAAAGGAACAACTTCCTTTCCAGTTTTATCAACAAAGCCATAAACAAATCCGAATCCTTTTCCTTTAAAAACCATAGCTAAACCTTCATTAAAATCTTCAACAATATCATATATTGCTGGTATTATTAATTTGCCAGTTTTATCAATAAATCCTTTTTTCCCATTTACTATAACACTTGCCATTCCTTCTTTAAATTTACCTCCATATGACTCGAATTGTATTGGGATAACTTCCTTACCTTGTTTATCAATATAACCACTCTGAACTGGACGATTCCCTAAATTCATTTGTTCTTTTTTTACGCCATATTTATCAGTGTAATAACTTTTAACTTCTGTTGATACACGAGCTAATCCTTCTGAAAACTCGCCAACATCATCATAAATTAATGGTATCACTTTATTTCCAGCTTTATCAATAAAGCCCTTCTTTTTTATAAAATTAGAAACATAAGTTAATCCCTCATGAAACATATTTGCATCTTTATATTCTCCTTTAATTACAACCTTGCCAGATTTATCTACATATCCCCAGCCTCCCTCTATTGTTAAAGGTGCTAATCCTTCTGAAAATGCCAATCCCCATCTTTCTTCAAGTGGAATCACCAACTTGCCTAATTTATTTACATAACCAAGTTTTTTATCTTTTTGTACTTTTGCCATTTCTTCATAAAATTCATCTACAAAATCGTACTCAATAGGTAAAATAATATTTCCTTTTGTATCTATAAAACCAGATTTATTATTAAGATCAACTCTTGCTAATCCGTTTGTAAACTGAAAACAACTTTCGTATATAATTGGTATTACAACTTTTCCGGTTTTGTTAATATATCCCCATTTCGAATCGAGCATTACAGCAGCCAGTCCTTCGGTAAAACTGTAAGCATTTTCGTAAGTTGGTGTTATAATTAATTTTCCTGTTTTATCTATAAAACCAATTTTTCCATTAATTTTCACTTCAGCCAATCCTTCTGAAAAAAGGGATGCCTGCTCATAGTTAATAGGAATTTTAAATTCTCTTTTGTTATTGGCATAGCCGTATTTATCGCCTTTAAGAAAAGGAATAAGTTCGGGAGTTTGTGCAGTTATTATTTTGCTACACAAAAAGAATAGCAGTAGAAGTTGGTATTTTTTCACATGTTTAATTTAATTATTAATAGATGGGGGTTTAGAAAACAAATTAATTTGCCTATTTTATTTTTTTATCATAGTATGCAATGCAATTGCAGGAACTAAAATTCCAAAAACTAAAACCAATCGTAAATAAAGAAATGTACTTGCTAAAATTTTTCC
>JAYVBS010000169.1:0-2967 GCA_043750315.1 Chitinophagaceae bacterium | reverse complement strand
ATAAATACAAGAATAGTTTTACTACAAAATACAATTTAGAAGTTTTGGTTTTTTACGAGGTCCATAACACAATTGAAGAAGCTATTGCAAGAGAAAAGCAAGTAAAAAAATGGAATAGACAAAAGAAAGATAATTTGATAAATTCTATAAATTCAGAATGGATTGATTTGTGGGATGAAATTATAAAATGGTGATACTTGTTCGTCATTTCGAGTGAGGTACGAACGTGAAATCTATTTAAAGAGAACTCAACAGATTTCTCAGGCAAGAACCTTCGAAATGACGAAGCCAACTCCACGTCATTTCGAGAGAGGCACGAACGAGAAATCTCATCATTAATTATTTAACAGATTTCTCACTTCGTTCGAAATGACGAAACATTTTTTGATGTTATGATTTTACCACTATAAATTTGAAAGTGAAATTGTTATCCTAAACTACAAAACTCTTTTATGAGAAAATCTATCTATCTATCTATCTATCTATCTATCTATCTATCTATCTATCTATCTGTGTTTGCTTAAATACTAATGCACAAATCACTACCAATTCTCAATGGACTTGGATGAAAGGTGATAGCACTTTGAATAAAAATGGTGTTTATGGTACGAAGGGTATAAGTTCATTATTTAATAAACCTAGTAGTAGGCATGGAGCAACAACATGGACTGATGTAACAAATAATTTTTGGTTGTTTGGGGGAATTGGATATGATGCAAATGGTCTTGTGGGTTATTTAAATGATTTATGGAAATACAATACCACAACTAATGAGTGGGTTTGGATTAGTGGTTCAAATACTAGAGCTCAAGGTGGAAATTATGGCACTAAAGGCATTCCATCTGTTTCAAATTATCCAGGTTCTAGATATTCTTTTTTTTCATGGATTGATGCATCAGGAAAATTTTGGTTATTTGGTGTTTAATGGCATGGCTACAAAGCCCTGCCCATTCCCATAATTAATTTGTAGGCTACTAAGGCTTTGACCTGTGGTATTGTAAAACAAATTGCTATTAAACTTAAAAGTTTCGGTGCCGGTAAAAGTATAATTGTTAATAGGCGATGCTGCAAACAATTGCTTACTAATATAGGGAGACTCCTCTCTGCTTCTCACATCATATACTTGCTTTGTAGTGTTGTTATATGTTACTAAATTATTTGCTAAGGCATCTTCCCTTAGCTCATCATAATTACCCATTAATAATGCTATATTATTAGGCTCGGCATTGCCACTTGCATTTTCAATGGCATTATTAACCGTTACAATATCGGGTAATGGGTTACTTGCATTGCCGCAGTAAGACTTTTGTAATTGCACATACATAATTCGCCAGAGGTTTAAGTTATACCTATTATCGTAGGTTAATATGCCATTAAACCGTTGCATACTTAACAACATGGTACCTTGATTACTCAAAAATCCAGAAGTCACAAAACCTTTATTAAGTGGTTGCAAAGTATATTTTGTAAGGCCATAAATATCACTAGTATCTATGGCTTGGGCATTGCCTACAAAGGGCAAAGCAGTAGCTAGGGCTATTAAATAGCCTAAAATTTTATTTTTCATTTTTTAATGTTTTAAATTGTTTAAAATCCTAAGTCGAACCTTCCTTTAGTTATTTTTAAAGTATCACCACAATTTTTATTAAATATTGTGCCTTCAAACTCACCTGCGATTATTCGTTTGTTAAGATCAAGTATTTTTAAGTTTACATAACCTTGTGAAATGCTCATTGAATCTTTAGAAAAAAACTCACAACGGTTTTTATCTGTAAAAATCATAGCCCCTAGTTTTTTAAATCCAATACTATAAACTCTGGGGGGGGGTACGTTCTTAAACTATCGCCAACACCAATTATCATTTGGCTTCTCGTTGAGATTTCGTTTCTATATGCAACTATCCCAAAACCACCATTATTAAATCCTAAATCTAAATCTAAACTTAAATCATCTCTCTTACTATTTTGCCAAGGCTGACCATTTACCAAACAGCCAAAAGTATTAGCTCCAATTTGTGTGGCAGGTGGCAGGCCTGGTACATCGGTTGCATTGCTGCTTTTTTTGCATTGGGTATTTAGTATAACAAATAGTAGGCAGATGTATATTATTTTATGTTTCATATTTTGAGGATTGAAAAATGAAATTATGAAATTATGAATATTTTTTAATATTTTTTTAATATTCAATATTTATTTTTATTTGATGTTTAACAAATGGTTGTTTTAAAAGGAGATTGCTTCAGGCAAGAACCTTCGAAATGACGATATTATTTGTTTAGTAAAACACTACAAATTTTTTCACTTTATTCGAAATGACGAAAACATATTGTACAAAAAAAGGATGAGCATTTGCTCATCCTTTTTTTAATTTATTTGTTCTGCATTTTATCCATGGCAATGTTTAAATTTCTTACCACTTCCACAAGGGCAAGGATCATTTCTTCCAGCAATTTTTTCAACACGAATAGGCTCTTGTTTTACAGGAGTTGGATCATTGTATTCTGGTGCACTATTTCCATCAACACTTTCATGTTGGGTTTTTAATTTGCTTAAATCTGTTTTTTGTTGATGGCCTTCTTTTAACTGCTGACTAGCTCCATCATCAAAAGGAATAGCTGTATGGCACAAAAATTCAACAATATTTTTATTAATTTCTAAATCCATTGACTGATACAAATTGAATGCTTCAACCTTATAAATTACTAATGGATCTTTTTGTTCGTATGATGCTGTTTGAACACTATGTTTTAAATCATCCATTTTTCTTAAATGTTCTTTCCATGCATCATCTATCATACCCAATGCAACTGTTCTTTCTAAAGCATTCATCAACTCCTCACCATTTGTATCTAATGCTTTTTGCATTGGTGCTAAAACCTGAATTTCTTTTTTATTATCGGTAAAAGGAACAATTACATTTTCTATTCTTGTACCTTGTTCTAAACGAATTTTTTTGAATACAGGAACA
>JAYVBS010000168.1:0-6989 GCA_043750315.1 Chitinophagaceae bacterium | reverse complement strand
TTTGGGGAATGTTAGAAAAAATTGCTGTAAATATTTTAGCAGGAATGCCAGCAATTGTTAAGCCTGCAACAGTTACCAGTTATTTAACTGAAGCTGTTGTTAAAGAAATTATTGCCAGTAACATTTTACCCAAAGGTACTCTGCAATTGATTTGTGGTAGTGCAGGAGATTTATTAAATCATACCATCGACCAAGATGTAATCACTTTTACTGGTTCTGCAAGTACAGGATTAATGTTGAAATCTAATCCTCATATCTTATCTAACAATATTCCATTTAATATGGAAGCAGATAGTTTGAACTGTATTATTTTAGGTGATGATGTTACACCAGAAATGATTGAGTGGGATATTTTTATTAAAGAAGTTAGAAAAGAAATGACCACAAAAGCAGGACAAAAATGTACTGCTATTCGTAGAATATTTGTTCCAGAAAATAAAATTGAAGACATACAAATTGCTCTGGGTAAGGCTTTGGCTCAAACAACTATTGGCAACCCATTGAATTCAACAGTTAGAATGGGAAGTTTGGCAGGATTAACACAACGTGAAGAAGTAAAAGCACAAGTACAAAAATTATTAGCATCATCACAAATTATTTATGGTGCATTAGATAGTGTAGAAGTGATAGATGCTGATGCATTAAAAGGATCTTTCATCTCTCCTATTTTATTACTAAACCAAAATCCTTTTGCAAGTAATGAGGTACATGAAGTAGAAGCATTTGGTCCTGTTAGTACATTGATGCCTTATAAAAATTTAGATGAAGCTATTGCACTCAGCAAAAAAGGAAAAGGAAGTTTATGTAGCAGTATTGTAACTGCAAAACCTGCCATTGCTAAACAATATGTAATTGGTGCTGCAACACATCATGGAAGAATTTTAGTGTTGAATAGTGAATGTGCTAAAGAAAGTACTGGACATGGTTCTCCATTACCATTGTTAGTTCATGGTGGACCAGGACGTGCTGGTGGTGGAGAAGAAATGGGTGGTGTTCGTGGTGTTAAACATTACATGCAACGTGTGGCATTACAAGGCTCGCCAAATATGTTAACAGCCATTACAAATGTGTATCAACAATATGCTAAAGGCAAAATTGACACCATTCATCCATTCAGAAAACATTTTGAAGAATTGAATATTGGCGATCAGCTCATCACTGAAAAAAGATTGATTACTGAAGAAGACATAAACAAATTTGCCGACCTCAGTGGTGATCAATTTTATGCTCATAAAACCTTTACAAATTTTGATGGAACCATGTTCGAACGTCAAGTAGCACATGGTTATTTTATTATGAGTGCTGCTGCAGGATTGTTTGTTGATGGTAGTGATTTAGGCCCAGTTCTTTTAAACTATGGTATTGATGAATTACGTTTCACCAAACCTGTTTATGCAGGTGCAGAAATTTATATTAGTTTTACTTGTAAAGAAAAATTGCCTCAAGATATTAAAGAAGAAATTGATATTCCAAAAGGCATCGTAAAATGGTTGGTGGAGATGATTGATGAAACTGAAGAACTGGTTGGCGTGGCAACGATATTGACAATGGTTAAGAAGTTGAAGGGTTGATTTGTTTATTAGTTTAATTGGTTATTTGTTTATTGGGAATTGGTATTTGAAAAACTTATGGAAATTAAAAAAGGTCAATTAGATTTTGTTGAGAAAATATTAACTGCTTGTTATAAAACACACAAGTATGATTTATTTGTAATGAGTTTAATGCATCAATATGAGGAAAGAGGATTTTTAACCAAAGGACAATTACAAGGATTATATTATAAAGCTGAAGAAGTTAAAGACTTACCTGCAGGTTTATTGGCAACTTTAGAAGCAACAATTTCTAAACTTCCAACAAAAGAAAAAAAGAATGTTCCAATAGTTATAAAAGAAGAAAAGAAAGATGAAGAGACTGAAAATAAATTAAACGAAATTTTAGCAAAATATCCTCAGCATAAAGCTGTACTAAACTTGCAGAATATTTTTAATAAACACAACAAACTAACTTCATCAGAAAAATTAGCGTTGAATAAAATTTACAAAATTCTTTTCAAGAAGTAACACAAATCAATGACACGTAAAGAACGCTATCAATATATCATTAATTATTTTTTAGAACATGCTCCTAATGCAGAAACAGAACTCATTTACGATAATCCTTATAAACTATTAGTAGCAGTAATTTTATCTGCTCAATGTACAGATGTTAGAGTGAATTTAACTACACCTGCGATCTTTAAAAAATATCCTAACCCAAGAACCTTAGCCAAAGCTAGTTTCGATGAATTGTTTCCATTAATAAAAAGTATTTCTTACCCCAACAATAAAACCAAACATTTAATTGGAATGGCAAATTTGTTACTAGAAAAATTTAATGGAGAAGTTCCGATGACAGTTGAAGAATTAATTCAATTGCCAGGTGTTGGAAGAAAAACTGCTAATGTAATTACAAGTGTTATAGATAATCAACCCAATATGGCTGTAGATACACACGTGTTTAGGGTGAGTAGAAGAATTGGTTTGGTAACACAAACTGCAACAACACCACTTGCTGTTGAACAACAATTGATAAAAGAAATTCCAACAGAATTGATTCATAAAGCACATCATTGGTTAATATTACATGGTCGTTATGTGTGTGTATCAAGAAATCCAAAATGTGAATCATGTGGCATTCAAGATGCTTGTAATTATTATAAAAGAACCTACCTTACAAATTCTTAAAATTATCTTTTGAATTATTTAGCTCATGCATATTTTTCTTTTAATCACCCACAAATTTTAGTGGGTAATATGATTAGTGATTTTGTAAAAGGTAAAAAGCAATTTGATTTTTGTACTGAAATTCAAGCTGGCATTCGTTTGCATAGAGCAATTGATCAATTTACCGACGAACATGAAATAATAAAAGAAGCTAAAAAAATATTTATACCTGAGTTAGGCACTTATTCTGGTGCGTTTATTGATATAACATTAGATTATTATTTAGCAAATGATAAATCTATTTTTAAATCAGAAAAAGAATTAGATTTTTTTGCAATGAATTGTTATTATCTTTTAGAATCAAATGAAAATATTTTTCCGGAAAAATTTACTCGTTTATTTCCTTATATGAAAACACAAAACTGGTTATATCATTATAAAGATGATTATGGAGTACAGCAAAGCTTTAGAGGTTTAACCAATAGAGCAAAGTACATTAACAAAAATCATCAAGCCTTTAATGTTTTTCTTGAAAAGAAAAATGATTTAAAAAAAGTATATGAAATATTTATAAATGATATTCATGTATTTGTTTGGCAAAAATTTCAAGAAAATATAATTTCGAAAACAAAAAATATTAATATATGAAATTGAAGTGTCTTTTTATTGCATTATTTATTATTTCAACAAATTTATTTGCACAACTTAAGCCAACAGATTTAGACAAAAGCCCTATGGATGTTAGCTATTGGCCCAATAATTATCCTATTATAAAACTTAATGGAAAAGTAAAAGAATTACCAATAGCAAGAGTTATTTATAGTAGACCACAAAAAAATAATAGAATAATATTTGATGGAATTATTAAGTACAATGAAATGTGGCGTTTAGGTGCTAATGAAGCAACAGAAATTGAATTTTTTAAAAATGTAAAAATCAACAATAAAACAATTACTAAAGGTCGATATACTTTGTATTGTATACCAACTAAAGAAAGTTGGACTATTATTATTAATAAAGATAATTTTAGTTGGGGCAACTATTCATACAATCAAAAATTAGATGTATTAAGAATAGAAATTGCAATTGCAAAAAATACCGAAACTGTTGAAGCTTTTTCTGTTCTTTTTGATGAGACAAAAATAGGTGCTAACTTAATTTTTATGTGGGATGATGTAAAAGCAATTCTTCCCATATTATTATAATATGAAAGATTATATTAAAAGAATTATTCCTGCTAAAGAACATGTTTATTTAGAGGGTCCAAAGCCAAGAGTTAATGAATTCTTTTTTGCTTTAAATGTATTACAAGAATTTATTAAAGGTTTTAGAGCCCTACATTTTGCTGGGCCCTGTATAACTGTTTTTGGTTCTGCACGTTTTACACCTGAACATGAATATTATAAAGCAGCAGAAGAATTTGGTAAACGCATAGCCGAAATGGGTTTTGTAACTTTAACAGGTGGGGGGCCAGGAATTATGGAAGCTGCCAATAAAGGAGCTTTTGAAAATGCAGGTAAAAGTATTGGTATAAATATTAAACTTCCATTTGAACAACAAGAAAATCCTTATTTACATAAGTCTGTTACAATTGATTATTTTTTTGTACGAAAAACTTTGCTCGTTAAATATTCTTATGCATTTATTATTTTGCCAGGAGGTTGGGGCACAATGGATGAATTGTTTGAAACTTTAACCCTCATACAAACCAAAACCATAACTAATTTTCCGGTAGTGTTATTTGGCAAAAAATATTTTCAACCCTTGTTTAATTATATAGAAATGATGAGTGAACAAGGAACCATATCGAAGGAAGATTTAAGACATATTTTATTAACTGATGATTATGATGATGCTATTAACTATATCAGCAGTTATATTAAAACCAATTATACGATTAAACCTCACAAGAGATTTTGGTGGTTTTTAGATAAAAAATGATGTTCTATTTTAGCCATAAGTTAGTTATTATTGCAGATAGAAAACTAACTGAATGAGTCTTTTTGAAAAAATAAAGAAGATTAAATTATTTCGATCACTTGTTTATTCAGTGGTAGGTGTTGCTACTTACCCAGGTTTAGCTTTTATAAATAAATTAAAAATTGAAGGAACTGAAAACTTAAGAGGTTTGCCAAAAAGCAATGTTTTATTTGTTAGTAATCATCAAACTTATTTTGCCGATGTTATAGTTTTCATTCATATTTTTTGTGCTGTAAAATGGAGAAGAGAAAATAAATTAGGATTGCCTTTTTATCTCCTCAATCCCTTTACAAGAGTTTTTTTTGTTGCTGCAGAAGAAACCATGAACAATAATTGGCTTAGCAAACTCTTTAAACTTGCAGGTGCATTAACTGTTAAAAGAACTTGGAGAGCAGAAGGCAAAGAAGTTAATAGAGGTTTAGACCCTTCAGACACCACAAAAATCACCTCTGCTTTAAAAAATAATTGGGTAATTACATTTCCGCAAGGTACCACAAAGCCTTTTGCTCCAGGACGCAAAGGCACAGCACACATTATTAAATACAATCAACCCACTGTAATTCCTGTTGTAATAAATGGTTTTTGGAGGGCATTCAATAAAAAAGGATTGAAGTTTAAAAAGAAAGGCACTTTGCTTTCTGTAAGATTTAAAGAACCTATGATTATTGATTACACACAACCCGTAGAAATTATTTTAGAACAAGTAATGGAGGCTATAGAACAAAGCAAAAATTTTATGATGAAAGGGAAACATCATTTAATGAATGCACTAGACAAATAGTTTCATCAACTAAAATCATAAAAAAACCACCGAAATTTCGGTGGTTTTTAATTTTATGTCTTCTAAAGATTATTGTTCAAATTTCAAATCTAATCCTAAGCCTCTTAATTCATGAACCAATACATTGAATGATTCTGGAATACCTGGTTTAGGAATATTATCACCTTTTACAATTGCTTCATAAGTTTTTGCACGGCCAATAATATCATCAGATTTTAAAGTCAACAATTCTTGTAAAATATTTGCAGCACCATAAGCTTCTAAAGCCCAAACCTCCATCTCACCAAATCTTTGTCCACCAAATTGTGCTTTACCACCTAAAGGTTGTTGAGTAATTAAACTATATGGTCCAATAGAACGAGCATGCATTTTATCATCGACCATGTGGTGTAATTTAATAACATAAATAACGCCTACAGTTGCTTTTTGGTGAAAGCGTTCTCCAGTTTCACCATCATATAAATGAGTATGTCCGTTTAAAGGAATATCAGCTTTTTTGCAAAAATCTTCAATTTCAGTTGTGCTTGCACCATCGAAAATTGGTGTGGCAAACTTGGTACCTAATTTTAATCCAGCCCATCCTAAAATCGTTTCATAAATCTGACCCAAGTTCATACGAGAAGGTACACCTAAAGGATTTAATACAATATCAACTGGTGTTCCATCTTCCATAAATGGCATATCCTCAGCTCGTACAATTTTTGCAACAATACCTTTATTTCCGTGACGACCAGCCATTTTATCACCAACTTTCAACTTACGTTTAACTGCCAAGTAAACTTTTGCAAGTTTTAAAACTCCAGCTGGTAATTCATCTCCAATTGAAATATTAAATTTCTCTCTTTTAAATTTACCTAACTCTTCATTAAACTTAATGGTGTAGTTGTGCAATAAAGTATTTATGGCTTGATCTAATTTTACATCTTCAGTCCAACCTAATGGATTTATACCATGAAAATCTAAAGCAGCTAAATTTTTAGCATTGAATTTAACACCTTTTCCAATTAAAGTTTCACCATAACTATTTGTAACACCTGCTGAAGTTTTATCTTTTAAAAGAATTTGGAGTTTGCCAACTAATTGTTCTTTTAATTCTTCAACAGCAGCGTGGTGAGCTTTCTCTACTTTTTCTAAAGCAGCTTTTTCACGAACTTTAGAGTTTTTATCTTTCTTAGTACGTTGGAATAATTTTTTATCAATTACTACACCCTCTGTACCATTTGGAGCCTTTAATGAAGCATCTTTTGCATCACCTGCTTTATCTCCAAAAATTGCTCTTAATAATTTTTCTTCTGGTGTTGGATCACTTTCTCCTTTAGGCGTAATTTTTCCTATTAAAATATCACCTTCTTTAACAGTAGCACCTATTCGAATGATACCATGTTCATCTAAATCTTTAGTAGCTTCTTCACTAACATTAGGAATGTCAGAAGTTAATTCCTCTTCTCCTAATTTAGTATCTCTAACTTCTAATTCATACTCGTCTATATGTATAGATGTAAACCAATCTTCACGAACTACTTTTT
>JAYVBS010000167.1:0-3010 GCA_043750315.1 Chitinophagaceae bacterium | reverse complement strand
TTACAGCGAATATTTCTACTGCCAATTTCAAGAGCAATAGATTTTGTAAAACCAATAACACCAGCTTTACTTGCAGCATAAGAACTCTGCCCTGCATTCCCTCTAATTCCAATAATAGAACTCATATTAATAATACTGCCAGCTTTAGCTTTCATCATAGGTCTAATTATCTGCTTGGTCATATTAAAAACGCTTTTCAAGTTTGTATTCATTACATCATCCCATTGTTCCGAAGTCATTCTTAATAACAAATTATCCTTGCTAATTCCTGCATTATTCACACACACATCAATATTTCCAAAATCTTTTAAAACATCATTTACAAAAATTTCACAAGCTGAAATTTCACTAGCATTACTTTGATAAGCTTTTGCTTTTACACCTAAATTTTCCAACTCATTTACAAGTGTTTTTGCTTTTTCTGCACTACTATCACTAACATAAGTAAATGCTATATTACTACCATGTTGTGCTAATTTTAAAGCAATTGCAGTTCCAATACCTCTTGCAGCTCCTGTTACAATGCTTGTTTTTCCTTCTAATAATTTCATGAGTTAAAATTTATACTACAAATAAAAAGAATTAATTTTTCAGAGCACAATTTAAATAAATTGAAGCACTTTCGTACATCATAATAATTATTATAAATTTTCAGATTCAATAAATTTGTTATATGATTGATTATAGAAGTGATACTGTTACAAAGCCCACACCAGCAATGTTGAATGCTATGTTTAAAGCAAAAGTAGGAGATGATGTTTTTCATGAAGATCCATCGATAAATGAATTGGAACATTTTGCTGCCGATATGTTTGGTATGGAAGCAAGTTTATTTTGTTCAAGTGGCACAATGACAAATCAAATTGCAATTAAATGCCATACACAACCAGGAGATGAAGTTATATGTGATAGATCCAGTCATATTTTTCAATACGAAGCTGGAGGTATTGCATTTAATAGTGGATGTTCTGTTAACGTGATTATTGGAAACAGAGGAAGAATAAGTGCCGAACAAATAAAAGATCATATTAATGCAGATGATGTACATAAAGCTGTAAGCAGTTTGGTAAGTTTAGAAAACACGTCAAATAGAGGAGGAGGGAGTTGTTATGATTATAATGAAATGGTTAAAATTGCAGAACTCTGTAAACAAAAAAACTTAAAATTTCATATTGATGGGGCCAGATTATTTAATGCAATTGTTGCAAATAAAGAAAACCCCAAAAAATATGGTGAAATGTTTGATAGCATTTCTATTTGTTTAAGTAAAGGATTGGGTGCACCTGTTGGTAGTTTAATTATTGGTAAGAAAGATTTTATTAAAAAGGCCCGAAGGGTAAGAAAAGTTTTTGGAGGAGGAATGAGACAAGCAGGATATATTGCAGCAGCTGGATTATATGCTTTACAAAATAATATTGAAAGATTACAAATTGATCACGATAATTCTAAAAAAATTGCTGCTGCTTTAAAAGCTAAAAATTTTGTAGATGAAATTTTGCCTGTTGAAACCAATATCATCATCTTTTCAATAAAAAATGAAATGACACCAAAACTTTTTATTGAGAAAATGAAACAAGAAGAAATATTAATGTATCCTATTTCTCCTACACAAGTAAGAATTGTGGTTCATCTAGATATCACTTCTGAAATGATTGAAAAAACTATACAGATAATTAATCAGTTATAACTAAACACACAATTTATTTCTAAATTGAAACCAAAAAATGCATTTTTTCGAATTTTCCATTTATTTTTATCGAATGATTAATAAACGTATAGGTCTATTATGCCTATTGGTGATGACTAGCATTTTTTCTTTTTCTCAACAACGCCCACATTACACCCAATACATCATGAACAATTTTATTGTCAATCCTGCTGTTGCAGGAATTGAAAATTATTGGGATTTGAAGGCAAGTCATAGAATGCAATGGGTAGGTTTACAAGATGCACCAGTTACAACTTATTTAACCTTACATGGAGCTTTAAACAAATCTACATATGGTAGAGAAACACCTACAACTTTTCATCCAGATGGAAACAATCCAAGAGGTACAGCTTATTGGGAAGAATACACAAATACTGAGTCTCACATTGGCTTTGGTGTGTCTTTCATTAATGATAAAACTGGGCCATTAACTACTAATTCTGCATCAGCATCTTTTGCATATCATTTTGGTATAGCACCAAAAACAAGCTTGTCAATTGGTGTAGGTTTAGGTTTTAATCAACTTACAATCGATGTAAATAAATTAATATTTTCTACCCCTTATGATCCAGCTGTCTATTCTTCAATAAACAATAATTTGTTGAACAGAATAAAGCCAGATGCTTCTGTTGGAATATGGATGTATTCTAGTGATTTCTTTTTAGGGGTTTCTGCACAGCAATTATTATCTCAAAAAATATCATTTTCTGATTCATTAAAAGCTAGTGAACAAGGCAAATTAGTACCCCATCTTTTTGCCTCTGCTGGTGTAAGAATGTTTTTAAGTGAAGATTGGAATTTTTTACCTTCAATTACAGTTCGTAAAGTTGATCCATTGCCTTTAGGTATAGACATTAATGCTAAATTTCAATACAAAGATTTATTCTGGTTTGGTGGATCTTTTCGCCATCAAGATGGATTTGCAGGAATGCTTGGGATGAACGTTAGTAATACTGTAAATCTTGGCTACTCATACGATATTACAACATCACAATTAAACACAGTAAGTAAAGGAACACATGAATTGCTAGTTGGATTTTTAATTGGCAATAGATATGGTGATTGGTGTCCTAAAAACTTGTGGTAATACAGCATGAAATTAATTAAGTTAGGATTAATAAGCATTGTAATAATTTTTGGAATTGTTACTGCTATTGGATTGTTATTGCCATCTAAATCCAAAATTTCTAGAACCATTGAAATTGAAAAGCCATCTAAAAACATTTTGCCTTTTGTAAATAGTTTATATGGTTGGCAAAAATGGGTAATTGGTTTAGAGAACAAAAAAATTGAATCTTCAAC
>JAYVBS010000166.1:0-3012 GCA_043750315.1 Chitinophagaceae bacterium | reverse complement strand
GTAAATTCTATCGAACATTTATTTTCGATAATATCAACAGAAACAATTTCATCTTTCCATTTATTTTCTGCTAATGCTTTAAAATATTTTTCCTGACTTAAGGCTGCAAATTCATCTTGAGCTTCACGAGAAATGTTCCATTGCTTGGCAACATTTTCTGCAGTTTCTCCCATCCCAAAAGGGTGATGCAATGCACTTAAATTTTTATTGATAAAACGCCAACCCATAGTAGTATCAAAAGTTTCAACTTTTCTACTAAAAGCTTCATCAGATTTTGAAGTAACAAATGGTGCACGACTCATACTTTCTACACCACCAGCAATGTATAACATTCCTTCATTACACATTATGGCTCTAGCAGCATCCATAATACTTTGCAAACCACTTGCACATAATCTGTTTACAGTATTTCCTCCAACAGTAATTGGCAAGCCAGCTAATAATACAGCCATTCTAGCTACATTTCTATTATCTTCTCCTGCTTGATTTGCTGCACCTGCAATTACATCTTCAATTACATTAATATCAATATTTGGATTTCGTGCAATTAAAGATTTTATAACATAAGCTAATAAATCATCGGGTCGAGTTTTACTCAATTTTCCTCCATACCTACCAATAGGAGTTCTAACAGCATCTATTACATAACATGCTTTCATCTAGAAATAATTTAAACGAATAAATCTTGATACAATTTAGCACCTTGAACAACACTATATTTTTCTAAATCAGTTATTCCTTCTTTTGCTAATACTTCCTCATCAATAAAAGTGTTTCCTGTATACTCTAAATTTTGTTTATTTAAAATATAAAAAACAGCATCAGCAATAATAGCAGGGGTTCTACTCATATTTGCCAAAATTTCTCCTCCCAATAAATTTCTTACTGCAGCAGTATCTATTGTAGTTCTTGGCCAAAGTGCATTGCTTGCAATTTTATCATTTTTGAATTCTTCGGCCCAACCAATAGCCATCATACTCATACAATACTTACTCATAGTATATGCAACATGTGGACCCAACCAACGAGGAACAATATTTATTGGTGGTGATAATGTAATAATGTGTGCATTAGAACTTTTTTTAAGATGTGGTATGCAAGCTTGAGCAACTAAAAAAGTTCCTCGAACATTAATGTCGTGCATTAAATCAAATCTTTTTGATTCTGTTTTTGAAGTATCAGTTAGTTGAATAGCTGAAGCATTGTTAATCAGAATATCAATTCCACCAAATGTTTCAATAGCTTTTTCAACTGCAGTTTTTATTTGATCTTCATTTCTAATATCCACTTGAACAGCTAATGCTTTACTACCAAGGTTTTCAATTTCTCTTGCCACAGAAAAAATGGTCCCGCCAAGTTTTGGATTTTCTGCAATACTTTTTGCAGCAATTACAATATTAGCACCATTTTCAGCTAATTTTAAAGCAATAGCTCTACCAATTCCTCTACTTCCTCCAGTTATTAAAACTGTTTTGTTTTTAAACATATTTATTTTTTTATTTATTGAAACCATTGAAAAATATCAGCACCCTTCAACATTGATTTTTTATCATTATTTAAATCTTTAATTATTTCACCATGATGCATTTGTATTATTCTATTGCCAAATGTAGTGGCTTCTTTTAGATTATGCGTTACCAGAATAGCAGTAAGTTGTAATGATAAAATTAATCGATTTGCTGTTTCCATTACAATACTTGCACTTTTAGGGTCTAGGGCTGCAGTGGGTTCATCCAATAATAAAATTGATGACTTATCAAAAACACTCATCAACAAAGTAATGGCTTGTCTTTGACCACCAGATAAACTGCCAACGGGTTGATAAATTTTATTTTCTAATCCCATACTCAGACTAGATAATGATTCTTTTACTTTTTCTATAAATTGATGATTAATTCCAATGGTTACTTTTTTTGGTTGAGTTCTTAAAGCTGCTAATCTAAAATTGTCTAAAATAGATAAATCAGGTGCAGTACCTATTAATGGATTTTGAAAAATTCTTGAAACCCATTTTGTTCTTTGATAATCTTTTAAACTTGTAACATTATCTTTTTCATTGAAAATAATTTGTCCAGAATCAATTAAAACATTTCCTGCAATTGTATTTAATAAAGTTGATTTTCCACTTCCATTAGAACCCACAATTACAACAAAATCTTTTGATTCTATTTTTACTGAAACATTTTTAATAGCGATATTTTCAGTAGCTAACTCTTTATTAAATGTTTTATTAATATTATTTAGCTGAATCATTAATTAAGCAATTTTTCTAAAACGTGTAATGCCAACAATAAATAAAACAAAGAATGCAGTGATTAATTTAAGCAAGTTGGGATTAATGCCTAATGATAGAGTTAATGCCAACACCAATTGAAATAATACACAGCTAAATATTACGAAAATAATTTGCCAGAGAATTCCATTAAGCTTAAATAATTTTTTTAAAGCGTCTGCAATTAATACAGAACCTAAACCAGTAATAACAATTCCAATGCCCATATTAATATCAGCAAATGCTTGATATTGGGCAACTAAAAATCCTGCAAAAGCTGTTAAAGCATTTGCAATGGCTAAACCAAATATTTTCATCTTATCATCATCAATTCCTAAAGCTCTTACCATTTGTGCATTGTTACCAGTTGCTCTCATAGCTATTCCAAAATCAGTTTTAAGTAAAAAAGTTAAAACTAAAATGATGCTTGTAATAATGATTAATATTAAAGTAAGACTATTATAGACTTGATTTTGAAATAAATTAATTGAGTAAATATTTTGTGTATTGATTAGTGGCTGATTAGATCTACCAAGGATGATAAGATTAATTGAATACAATGCAGTCATTGTAAGTATTCCAGCTAATAGTGCATCTATTTTAAATTTTGTATGAATGAATGCAGTAATACAACCTGATATTGCTCCTGCAATAAAAACAGTTGGAATAATAATAAAGAATGAAATATTATTTACAAGCATGATGGCTGTAATAACAGCCCCTAAAGTATAACTGCCATC
>JAYVBS010000165.1:0-3012 GCA_043750315.1 Chitinophagaceae bacterium | reverse complement strand
TGCTATCTATAGAACTTATGAGAAAGATGAAATTTTAATGAAAACTGGTCAATATATTAAGTCAACCATTTTAGTATTAAGTGGAAAAATAAAAATTTACAGAGAAGATGAAGATGGAAATGAGTTTTTTATGTATTATTTAAATCCAGGTCAAGCATGTGCTATTTCAATGATATGTGCTTCAAAAATGGAGGCAAGTCAGGTTATGGCAAAAGTTGTAGAACAAACAGACGTTGTTATGATACCTATACAATTTATGAATCAGTTTATGGCAAATTATAAGTGTTGGTATGAGTTTGTTATTGATACTTATAAAAATAGATTTGAAGAAATATTAGAAGTTGTAGATCAAATTGCATTTAGCAATATGGATGAAAGATTGGAGTTTTATTTAAGGCGAGTAGTAAAAAATAATTTGTCAAATATTATTACCACATCTCATCAAGAAATAGCAAACGATATCCATACATCTCGAGAAGTAGTTTCTAGGTTGCTTAAAAAGATGGAACAAAAACAATGGTTAACCTTGAATAGAAATAGTATTGAAATTATACAATTGCCTATTATGTGACAATTATTACAAACTATAAGTTTAAAAAATTTGAATATTGTATAAGCTAAATAAATATTTTGGAAATACTAGGTTACATTTTATCAATCTTAATTGGCATTTCATTAGGTTTAATTGGAGGTGGGGGGTCTATTCTAACTATACCAATTGTTGTGTATTTATTTCATGTAGAACCTTTACTAGCAACAAGCTATTCATTATTTATAGTGGGTTCAACATCTTTGGTTGGAACAAAAAGACATTATGATTTAGGCAATTTGAATATAGGCATTGCTTTATATTTTGCTTTGCCTTCTGTAGTATCAATAATTCTTACACGTAAAATTTTAATTCCATTTATTCCAGATCAAATATTTCAAATTAGTCAATATATTCTTACTAAGAATATATTGACTATGGTAGTTTTTGCTTTGCTAATGATAGCAGCATCAGTATCTATGATAAAACAAAATAAATACAATATAAAAGAATCTAAACCACCAAAAAAAGTTCAATTAATAATTTATGGGGTTTTAATTGGCTTGGTAACAGGATTTTTAGGGGCAGGTGGTGGGTTTTTAATTATTCCAGTTTTAATATTTTTTGCTAAACTTAAAATGAAACAAGCAGTTGGTACTTCATTATTAATAATTACTATAAATTCCTTACTTGGGTTCTTAGGAGATTTACTCAATGATGTTCCAATAAACTGGATTTTGCTTGCTTCAATTAGTTTTTTTGCAATTATTGGAATGATTATTGGCACACAACTTTCTAAGAAAATTGAAGGAGACAAATTAAAACCAATATTTGGTTGGTTTGTATTACTTATGGGTTTATTTATTTTAATAAAAGAAATTTTCCTTTAAGCATATGCAACCATTAGATAAATTTTTTTGGAATAATTGTTACATCAACAACACCACTCAATGGGATTTAGGAACAGTTTCACCACCAATTAAAAGTTATATTGATCAATTAGCAAATAAAGATTTAAGCATATTAATTCCTGGTTGTGGAAATGCATATGAAGCTGAATATTTATTGAGCAAAGGGTTTACAAATATCACTTTAATTGATATTGCAAAAGATTTGGTCATAAAACTTCAACTGAAATTTCAAGATTATACAAATATAAAAATTATTGAAGATGATTTTTTTAATCATCAAGGGAAATATAATTTAATATTAGAACAAACATTTTTATGTGCACTCAATAAAAACTTAAGACCACAATATGCAAAAAAGATGAGTGACTTATTAGTTGAAAATGGCAAACTTGTGGGTGTATTATTCAACAAAAAATTTGAAACAGAAGGCCCTCCTTTTGGAGGAAGTATAGAAGAGTATAGGAATAATTTTCAATATTATTTTCACTTCAAAGTCTTCGAAACCTGTTTTAATTCTTTTAGTAAAAGGGAAAATTCAGAACTATTTATCATCTTTCAAAAAAAATAGTTTTTATTTTTTTTTTATATGTAACTATTGTTACAAATGCGATGGTTTATTTTAAATTAATTTGCATTAAATAAATACAAAATGAAAGTAGAACAAATTTATACAGGCTGTTTAGCACAAGGCACTTACTACATTATTTCAAATGGAGAAGCTGCAATTATAGATCCATTAAGAGAAGTAAATCCTTATTTGGAAAAGTTAGAACAAGATGGAGTGAAATTGAAATACATTTTAGAAACACATTTTCATGCAGATTTTGTTAGTGGCCATATAGACTTACAGAAAAAAACTGGAGCTCAAATAGTTTATGGCCCTAATGCAAATCCTGAATTTGAAGCATTAATTGCAGAGGATAATCAAATTTTTGAAATTGGAAATATCAAAATAAAAGTGTTGCATACTCCTGGTCATACCATAGAAAGCACAACTTATTTATTGATTGATGAAAAAGGGAAAGATTATGCAATTTTTAGTGGAGATACTTTATTTTTAGGAGATGTTGGTCGACCAGATTTGGCTCAAAAAGCTGCAGAATTAACTAAGGAAGATTTGGCTGGATATTTATATGATAGTTTGCAAAATAAAATTATGCCTTTGGCAGATGATGTTATTGTTTATCCTGCACATGGAGCTGGTAGTGCTTGTGGTAAAAACATGATGAAGGAAACTGTTGATACTTTAGGTCATCAAAAAGAAATTAATTATGCATTAAATCAGCCCAATAAAGAAAGTTTTATACATGCTGTATTAGATGGCTTACAAGAACCTCCTGCATATTTTGGAATGAATGTAACCATGAATAAAAAAGGATATGAGAGTTTTGATAAAGTATTAAAACAAGGGTTAACAAAATTAAATCCAAAAGAATTTGAAACTGTTGCCAATACAATTGATGCAATTATCTTAGATACTAGAAATGCAAATGATTTTTCAAAAGGATTTGTACCTCAATCTATAAATATTGGAATTGATGGAGATTTCGCTCCTTGGGTGGGTTCACTTTT
>JAYVBS010000164.1:0-7018 GCA_043750315.1 Chitinophagaceae bacterium | reverse complement strand
CTGAAACTTTTTCTTTAGATAATGCTAAGCAAGCTATTATCGATAAAGTAAAGGGTGATAGATTTATTTGGGGAATTATTATAATGTTGTCTCTTGTTTCTATTCTAGTAGTGTATAGTGCAACAGGGTCTTTGGCTTACAAAAAGTATCATGGTAACACAGAATATTTTTTGTTTAAGCAAGTTGGTTTTTCAGTCTTGGGGCTAGTACTTATTTATTTAATCCATCAAATTAATTATTACTTCTTTTCTACATTGGCTAAATATTTTATGGCCATAGCAATACCATTACTTTTATATACTTTATTTTTTGGTGCAACAATTAATGAAGGAAGTAGATGGATTAAAATTCCTATCATCAACCAAACTTTTCAAACTAGCGATTTTGCACGTTTAGCTTTATTTATGTTTTTAGCAAGAGTGTTAAGTAAAAAACAAGATGTAATTAAAAGTTTTAAAGAAGGGTACTTAAAAGCTATTATTCCAGTAATAATTATCTGTGCATTAATTATGCCTGAAAATCTTTCAAATGCTTTATTAACAGGTGCTACAGCGTTATTAATTATGTATATTGGGAGAATAAAATTTACTCATATTTTATTTACTATTGGGCTAGTTTTAATACCAGTGGCTTTTATAGTTTCTGTTGCTATTTTTTCATATCGAGGCAATCAAGCAGAAATGGATAAGCCCTCTACTTACGAAAAAGTAAAATCTTTTGGTCGTTTGGGAACATGGGTTAAACGTATTCAAGATTTTATTTTTACTTCTAAAGTTGATGCACCATATCAACGTCAGCAAGCAAACATAGCTATTGCCAATGGAAGTATTTTTTTTGGTGTAGGGCCTGGTAATAGTACAGCAAGTAATTATTTACCTCAGGCTTACAACGATTTCATTTTTGCAATAATTATTGAAGAATATGGGTTGATAGGAGGAGCTTTTATTTTGCTGCTCTATATCTTGTTTTTGTATAGATGTATTCGAATTTACAGAAAATGTCCATTTGCTTTTGGAGCATTTTTAGCATTAGGTTTAGGCTTTACAATAGTGATACAAGCATTTGCAAATATGGCTGTAAGTGTAGGATTGGTACCTGTTACAGGAGTAACTCTTCCTTTAGTTAGTATGGGAGGAAGTTCATTTTTATTTACCAGTATTGCTATAGGAATTATATTAAGTGTTGGTAGAAATGTAGAATCTTTAGAAGGAAGAACTGCTGTAATTCCAGCAAAATAATTTTTTGAAATGACAAGTGAATCAACATCAAATTCTTTAAAAATAATCATTGCAGGTGGTGGTACTGGTGGTCATATTTTTCCTGCAATTGCAATTGCAAATGCAATTAAAGAATTGCATCCAACTACAGAATTTTTATTTGTTGGTGCTAAAGGAAAAATGGAGATGGAGAAAATTCCACAAGCTGGTTATAAAATTATTGGATTAGATATTGCTGGATTTAATAGAAGTAATCTTTTCAAAAATATTACCCTTCCTTTTAAGTTGACTAAAAGTATTTTACAAGTAAGAAACATAGTTAAAAACTTTAAACCTATTGCTGCTATTGGTGTTGGTGGATATTCTAGTTTTCCTGTTTTGAGATATTGCCAAGCGAAAAGAATCAAAACATTTATACACGAAAGCAATTCATTTGCTGGAAAGTCTAATATTTTATTAGGAAAAAAAGCAACTAAGATTTTTGTAGCAAGTGAAGGAATGGAAAAATTTTTTCCAAAAGAAAAAATTATTATCACTGGTAATCCTGTAAGAAAAGTAATTGCTGAATCAAATATTTCACAAACTGTGGCTTTGCAATATTTTGGTTTATCTACAGAAAAGAAAACTGTATTAATTGTTGGTGGAAGTTTAGGTTCAAGAAGTATCAATCAAGCCATTTTTAATGGATTGCAACTTCTAATAGAAAATAATATTCAAGTGATATGGCAAACTGGAAAATTAAATTTTCATTCATTTAAAGCATTGCATAATGTAGAAAAAGGTATTTGGGTAAATGACTTTATTGGAGAAATGGAAATGGCTTATGCTGCTGCAGATGTTGTAATTAGTCGTTCTGGAGCAATGTCTGTAGCTGAATTATGTGTAGTACAAAAACCTGTAATTTTTGTTCCTTTTCCTTTTGCTGCAGAAGATCATCAAACTGTTAATGCTAAACAGTTGGTAAAATATAATGCTGCATTAATGATTCCTGATTCAATGGTGCAAGAACAATTAGTTGAAAAAGCAATTGAATTGATAAAAGATGAAAATCAACAGCAAGAACTAAAAAATAGCATTGCAAAATTTTCTGTTAAAAATGCCGACAAGAAAATTGCTTCAACAATTTTAGAAAACATTTAAAATATGAGTAACAACGCATCTTCTTTTAATTTTCCATCAACCATTCAACAAACAAAAGCTGTTTATTTTATTGGCATTGGTGGAATTGGAATGAGTGCTATTGCAAGATATTTTAATCATTTAGGAATTGAAGTTTCTGGTTACGACAAAACACCAACAAAATTAACCAATCAATTAGAACAAGAAGGAATTAAAATACATTTCACTGATGATGTTAATTTAATACCAAAGAAAATAGATTTTGTTGTATACACTCCAGCAATTCCTACTCATCATACAGAATTAAATTTTTATAAAAACAATAATTATTCTGTTGTTAAACGAAGTGATGTGTTACAATGGATAACTGATAATACATTCAATATTTGTGTAGCTGGAACTCATGGTAAAACTACTACAAGTACAATGATTGGCCATGTTTTAAGAGATACAGGTTTTGGTTGTAATGCTTTTTTAGGAGGTATTGCAACAAATTATAACACAAATTTTTGGAGCAGCGATAAAAATAATGTTGTTGTTGAAGCAGATGAATATGATAGAAGTTTTTTAAAACTTTCTCCAAACATTGCAATTATTACATCTGTAGATCCAGATCATTTAGATATTTATGGTACAGCAGAAAATGTTGCCAATGCTTTTGTAGAATTTTCAAATAAAATAAAATCTGGAGGTTGTTTAATATTAAAACATGGTTTAAAAAATGCAGATCAGTTTCAAGTTAATGATACTTGTACTTATAGTGTGTCAAACGCAAATGCAGACATACATATAGAAAATCTTAAAGTTGAAAATGGTGCTTATCATTTCAATGTTATCAATACTTATTGGAGATTAGATGATGTTGTTTTAAATATGGGGGGATTGCACAATATTGAAAATGCATTGTCTGCAATTGGTGTAGCAAAGTATTTAAAAATTGATGACGATAAAATAAAAAGAGCGTTAGTAAATTTTAAAGGAGTTAAAAGAAGATTTGAAAAAGTAATCGATGATAATCATATTTTAATTGATGATTATGCTCATCATCCAGAAGAATTAAGGGCATTGATTGAAGGCGTAAGAAGTTTGTATCCTACTCATCATCTTACCTTAATATTTCAACCACATTTATTTAGTAGAACAAATGATTTGGCAGGTGGTTTTGCAGAAAGTTTAGATAAAGCTGATGAAGTGATTCTTCTACCAATTTATCCTGCAAGAGAATTGCCAATGGAAGGAGTAACCTCTAAAATTATTTATGATAAAATGCATTTAAATAATAAAAAATTAATGGAGAAAACAGAAATGTTAGATTATATATCATCATTAAAACCTTCATTGATAGTAATGGCAGGTGCTGGTGATATTGATATTTTGGTGTATAAAGTTAAAGAGCAATTGAGTTAGAAAAATTGAAAACAAAAATTAATAATATTATTTTCAAAGGGCTTTGGCTGTTATTTGGTATTGGTATTCTTGTGCTTTTTGTTGCAGCTTTTCAACACAGAAAAAATGAAACTTGTAATAATTACAGCATAAAAATTAATAATCATCAACAAGGAAGTTTTATTACACAATCAGAAATTGCTGAGTTAATTAATGCAAGTGGAAATTTGAAACAAAAGAAAATTAAGCAAATTAATTTGGCTTTACTTGAAAAAGTTATTGAAAAAGATCCTTGGGTTCGAAATACTGAAATGTATTTTGAAAATAACGATATACTACATATTGATATAGACCAAACAGAAGCGATTGCAAGATTGTTTACTGCAAATGGAAGTTCATATTACTTAGATTCATTTGGAAAAAGATTGCCAGTAAAACCAAATGCAACTTCAAGGGTTGTTGTCATTTCTAATTTCCCTTCAGATAATAAAAAGTTAGCAACACCTGATAGTTTGTTATTAAAGCAAGTTACTAGTTTAGCAAATTTGATTTGTATAGATTCATTTTGGAATGCTCAAATTGCTCAAATAAATATCGACTTCAATGGCAAATTTGAATTGATACCTGTAATTGGTAATCAAACAATTTTATTTGGAGACATTACCAATGCAAAAGAAAAATTTGAAAAGCTATTGGCTTTTTATAAAACAGCTTGGATAAAAAATGGCATGAATACTTATGAAACCATCGACTTAAGATTTACCAACCAAATTGTTGCAAAACGAAAAGTTAATAATAGTTCTGTAAAAGATAGTTTAAGCATTCTTATAAGTTTAAATGACAGTTTGAGATGAAATTAATGGTGATAAATCAATCAAATTGTACAAAAAACAGCTTGATTTTTTTAAATATTAAATAGATGATGAAATTGAAAATAAAAGAATAAAAAAAACGTTATCTCATGGATAGAGGTAAAAGTTTACAATTTTTACACGATTTGCTATCTAAGAAACTAACAAATTTTTTGTATGAATAAAAATGAGGCACCAATAATTGTTGGATTAGATATTGGAACAACCAAAATAGCTGCAATTGCTGGAAGAAAAAATGAGCAAGGAAAATTAGAGATATTAGGTTTTGGTAAGGCCCCAAGTAATGGTGTAAAACATGGTCAAGTATTAAACATCGATTTTACTGTTCGTGCAATAAATCAAGCTTTAAAAAATTGTTATGATAGCAATCCAGATTTAGAAATAAAAGAAGTTTATGTTGGTATTGCAGGTCACCATATTAAAAGTTTACAAACTCGTGGAGACATAGTTCGTCAAGAAGCAGAATTAGAAATTCAAGCACATGAAGTAGAATTATTAATTCAAAATCAAAGAAAGACTTTTATTCCAGCAGGCGATCAAATTATTGATGTTATTCCTCAAGATTTTCATGTAGATAATATTAATTCTATTAAAGATCCTGTAGGTTATAATGGGGTTAAAGTTGGAGCAAATTTTCACATTATCACAGGCGATAAAAATGCCATTCGAAATATTAATAGAGCAGTTACTCGTTGCGAATTAACCATTAAAGATTTGGTTTTACAACCTTTAGCTAGTTCAGGTTCTGTAATGAGTGATGTAGATTTTGAAGCTGGGGTAGTTGTTTTGGATATTGGTGGAGGAACTAGTGATATTGCCGTTTTTCATGATGGAATTTTAAAACATACTGCAGTAATACCTTTTGGAGGTGAAAATATTACTAATGATATACAAGTTGGTTTAGGTGTTTTGCGTATTCATGCAGAAGCTTTAAAAGTACAATATGGAAGTGCTTGGGCTAGTGATGCTAATGCTAATGCATACATTACAATTCCCGGTATTAGAGGCTTGCCACCAAAAGAAATAAGCGTAAAAAGTTTAAGTGAAATTATACAAGCCAGAATGGATGAAATTTTAGACTTTGTAGTGTATCATTTAAAACAAGTTGGGTTAGATAATAAAACTTTGAATGGAGGTGTGATCTTAACAGGTGGAGGAGCACAATTAAAGCATCTTATTCAATTAACAGAATATGCAACTGGTTTAAATGCAAGAATTGGTTTGCCAACAGAACATTTGGCTCCAAATCATATCGAAGAATTAAAAAAGCCAATGTATAGCACATGCTTAGGTTTAATACTTAAAGGATATAATGATTACGAGAAAAAGTATAAAGATTTTACTGAACAGTATAAACCTGTTCAAGTTCCAAGAAAATTAAAAACAGATTTTCCAGTTGATCAAATTAAAACAAACACTGAACCAGTGAATCAACCCAATGGTCAGGATAGAAAAGATAAATTAAATTTTTGGGATAAAGTTCAGCGAAGCATAATAGATATTTTTAAAGAAGAAGAAGATAAGATGATGTAAGTTGTATTTATTCTAAGAACACAAACAATTAAATTAAAATCAATGATTCACTTTGATTTACCAAAACAAAAATCTTCAATAATAAAAGTTATTGGGATTGGGGGAGGGGGCAGTAATGCTGTCAATTACATGAATGCTCAGGATATTGAAGGGGTAGATTTTGTAGTTTGTAATACCGATGCCAAGGCAATTGAATTAAGCAATGTACAAAATAAAATTCAATTAGGGCCCGCTTCAACACAAGGTTTGGGAGCAGGTGCAAATCCTGAAGTTGGAAAATTAGCCACAGAAGAGTCACTTCAAGAAATAAAAAATATTTTAGAAGTGAATACTCGAATGGCTTTTATAACTGCAGGTATGGGTGGAGGAACAGGAACTGGTGGTGCACCAATTGTTGCACAAATCTGTAAAGAGATGGGGATACTTACTGTGGGTATAGTAACAACTCCCTTTGCATTTGAAGGTCCTAGAAGAATGCAACAAGCTGAAGAAGGAATAAAAGCATTAAAACCTCATGTAGATACTTTATTAGTTATTAGTAACGATAAGTTAAGAATGCAGTATGGTAATTTAAAAATGAAAGAAGCTTTCAGCAAAGCTGATAATGTTTTAGCAACTGCAGCAAAATGTATAACAGATATTATTAATAGTAAAGGACATATTATAGTTGATTTTGCAGATGTATGTACAGTAATGAAAAATGGTGGTGTAGCAATTTTAGGTAGTGCTGCTGAAGAAGGTGAAAATAGAGCTCAACAAGCAATTGTTGAAGCATTAAAATCACCTTTATTAAACGATAGTGATATTAAAGGTGCAAAATGGATTTTAATTAACATCAATAGTGCTGAAGGAGAATTTGAATGCACCATGGATGAAATGGAAACCATTAAT
>JAYVBS010000163.1:0-15518 GCA_043750315.1 Chitinophagaceae bacterium | reverse complement strand
AAAATAAATAGGAGAGATTGGAATTTGAACTGGAATTCAACATTACAGGGGGGTGAAGCCATTATTGCAAATGAAGTTAATATATACTGTGAAATACAATTAATAAAACAATTGTAATTATTAACTAAAAATTTTCAGCTAAAAAATGATTTATTATTATGATTACTGTAAAAAAAGAAGGCATTATTTTAGAACACACTAATTTTTCTTTTGAAAATGATGCAGTACTTAATCCTGCTGTTTTTCAAGAGGGAAATACAGTACATCTTTTTTATAGAGCTGTTAAAAAAGGAAATTACTCTTCAATTGGTTATTGTAAATTAGATGGACCTTTAAATGTTATTGAAAGAAATAATAAACCCGTAATTAGTCCAAATTTCGATTACGAATCTCACGGTGTTGAAGATCCTCGAATTACAAAAATTGATGAATTATATTATTTAAGTTATACTGCTTACGATGGTATTAATGCTTTAGGTGCATTAGCTACATCAAGCGATTTAAAATATTTTGAACGAAAAGGTATTATTACTCCAATTATATCTTACAAAGCATTTAAACGACTTGCAGATTGCAATACAGAATTAAATATTAAATACCATCGTTATCATAACCACATATCAGAAAATAATGATGTAAAGCAAAAATTTTTGTGGGATAAAAATTTAATTTTTTTTCCACGAAGAATAAACGAGAAAATTTTTTTTCTACACAGAATTAGACCCGATATACAACTAGCTTCTGTAAATGAAATTGAAGAGCTTGGGAAAGCTTATTGGGAAAATTATTTATTGCATTTACATGATCATATTTTATTATCATCTAAATACGAGCATGAAATTAGTTATGTTGGTGGAGGATGCCCACCTATTGAAACTGAAGCAGGTTGGTTGTTAATTTATCATGGTGTACACGATACTAAAAGTGGTTATGTATATACAGCCTGTGCAGCATTGTTAGATTTACAAGATCCACATATCGAATTAGCTCGCCTGCCTTATCCATTATTTAAACCAGAACTTGATTGGGAGTTAACAGGAGAAGTTAATAATGTAGTTTTTCCAACGGGTAGATCTCTTTTTAACGATACATTATATATCTATTATGGTGCTGCAGATAAACGCATTGCAGTGGCATCATTAAGTTTAAAAACATTAATTAATGAACTAAAAAATCAAATAGTACCAAATGAAAAATAACCACAGCAGCACTAATATAAATGAACTTACAATTTATAATAAATTAATACCTAATAATGTAAATGGCCATTTGCAAAATGGAAATGGCAAAATAAATGCATTACCAGAAATTTTAATTATAACTTCTTACCCACAAAGAGAATGTGGTATTGCAACATATAGTTACGATTTAATAAAAGCTATTTCTACTGTTTATGATAAAACATTTTCACTTAAAATTTGTGCATTAGAATCTGCCAAAGTTGATTATGAATATCCATCTGAAGTTAAATATGTTTTGCAAACTTCAGTAATTGAACAATACGTTTTATTAGCAAAAAAAATAAAATCTGATAATAATATTTTACTCGTTCTTGTTCAACACGAGTTTGGTTTATTTGGAGGAGAGTGTGGTGATTATTTATTGCGTTTTTTGGCCTTAATAAATAAGCCAGTTATCACTTGCTTTCATACTATTTTACCGAATACTGATGTGTACAGAAAAAAAGTAGTTCAAACAATTGCTTCAATTTCTGATTCAATTATTGTAATGACAAAGCATGCATCAACCATTTTGCAAAATGATTATGCAATTGAGAAAGATAAAATTGCAATTATTCCTCATGGCACACATGTTACTTCAGCAACTTTCAGAAATGATTTAAAAATAAAAAAGCATTTTAGTAATAGAATTGTGCTATCTACATTTGGTTTATTAAGTTCTAATAAAAATATTGAAACTGCTTTAGATGCCTTACCAGAAATTATTAAACAATTTCCAAATTTGGTTTATCTTATTATTGGCAAAACTCATCCTGAAGTAACTAAGCTAGAAGGGGAAACCTATAGAAATTTTCTATTGCAAAAAGTAATAGATTTAGGTTTACAAAGCCATGTAAAATTTATCAATAAATATTTGCCCTTAGAAGATTTGTTAGAATACTTACATCTTACAGATTTGTATTTGTTTACTTCCAAAGATCCAAATCAGGCAGTAAGTGGAACCTTGGCTTATGCAATGGCAAGTGGTTGCCCAGTTGTTTCAACTCCTATTCCTCATGCTTTAGAAATGTTAAATCAATCTGGAGAAATTGTAGATTTTAAGAATGCACATCAATTTGCAACTGCAACTATTAATTTGCTTTCTAACCCTGTTTTGTTAAGCCAAATGCGTTTGAATGATTTGCATAAAATCAGTCCAACAATTTGGCCAAACTCTGCAATTGCACATGTAGAATTAATATTGCAAAATATCAATAAAAAAGCAGTTGATATTAAATTTAAGTTGCCAATAATTTCTTTAGACCATTTAAAAAGAATGTCAACAAATACTGGAATTATTCAATTTGCAAATATTTCTTCCCCAGACATTCAATCAGGATATACACTTGATGATAATGCAAGAGCTCTAATTGCAACAATAAAATATTATGCTATTACAAATGATACTGATGATTTATATTTAATTGATTTGTATTTGAGTTTTATTTGTTTATGTCAACAACAAAATGGAAGTTTTATAAATTATGTAGATAGTAATTTGAAGTTTTTAGAAAAGAATAAAACAGAAAATTTAGAAGATGCTAATGGAAGAGCAATTTGGGCTTTAGGTGAGTTTATAGGTAATAGCAATTTGTTTAGTGATTATTATATTAGTAAAGCAGAAAAAACAATTTTAAAATCGCTTGCAACAATTGAAACATTTAAATCGCCAAGAGCAATTGCTTTTGCAATTAAAGGCTTACATTATTATAATCAGTATGCAAGTAGTAAAGAAATAAATTTACTCATTACAAAACTTGCAGATAATTTAGTTTCGAAATATAGAGGAGTATCTGATACAAAATGGCAATGGTTTGAAGAATACTTAACCTATGCAAATAGTGTTTTGCCTGAAGCATTATTGTGTGCTTTTTTAAGTACTGGAAATTTTTTATACAAAACTATTTCTAAAACCACTTTTGATTTTTTATTAACTATTATTTTTAGTGATGATAAAATTAAAGTTGTCTCAAATAATGGTTGGCATTATAAAGGTGTTGAAACCAATCTTTATGGAGAACAACCTATTGATGTGGCTTATACCATTATTGCTTTAGATAAGTTTTATACAACTTTCAAAGATCCTTCCTATAAAATAAAAATTAAAGCGGCTTTCACTTGGTTTCTTGGCGATAATCATCTCCATCAAATTATTTACAATCCTGTAACTGGTGGATGTTATGATGGATTAGAACAATTTCATATCAATCTTAATCAAGGTGCTGAATCAACAATTAGTTATTTATTATCTAGATTAACAATTGAAGATTATTATGAACCAAAAGTAATAAGCAGAGAGTTTGAAAGTAAAATAAATTACAACTCATTACAACCAATGTACTAAAACAATACATATGAAAAAAGTAAATAGATTAGGTATTTGTATGGATAACCATACAGCAAAATTGATTGAATTTAGTACAACAAATATGCAAACAACTAGTGTTCAATCATCATTTACATACGAAATGAAGCAAGAAAGCTTAAGCAGAAGTGAGCATGTGATGAATAATAAAGAACAGCATTTTCAAAAAGCATTTTTTAAAGAATTATCAGAAATTATAAAACAATATTCCGATGTAATTTTATTTGGGCCCACCAATGCTAAAATCGAATTATTAAATTTTTTAAAATCAGAAAATCATTTCGATGAAATTAACATAAATGTTAAAACTTCAGATAAATTAACAGAACCACAACAGCATGCATTTGTAAGAGATTATTTTAATCGGTCTATTTAATTTATTTGTATTAGAACATGCATCATGATTCATTTTTATTTAGTGAATAAATATTTTATGCTGTGCCATTTTATGTAAACCCATATTTTTTTTTTCGAGTACTTATTTTAAGTACTTTTTCTATTCTTTTCTGGCTTACCCCTCAATGTCAAACTACATTGTTAAACCAGGAGCAAATAAAAGCAATTGAGTATATAAAACAAAATAGCAATCTGGTTCAAAGTATATATTGGCCACATGTTAAGCCAGCATCTTTTATAAAAAATATTCGAAAAAATGCTTTGAATCCAATACATATTTATGCGGGTAGTAATACTAATTTTTGTGCCTATGCTGCACTAAGTTATACTTGCATTAATACTGATCCATTAAGGTATGTAGCATTTATGATTAATTTGTATAATAATGGTAGTGCAGACTTTAAAAAAATTCATTTTAACCCTTCAGATCAGGTTAAAGATGTTGCAGGCTTGCTAAAATTTAAAGGTGAATTGGATGTAAATGATGCAGATCAAATATGGTATCTTTCATTAGCCGATAGATTTAAGGGGTATTTAAATTATACTAGTTTTCATTATAAAATTGGAGCAGAAAATACACTTTGGCCGGCTACAAATTTTTCTAAGTTTAATCGTATGTTACGTAAACTTACAGATTATAAAATTCAAGCAATAGGTGCCGATTTAATACGCCCCAGATTCAATAATATTACAGCATTTCTTCAAGAAACACTAGCAGAAAACGATCAGGTGTTTCTCTACCTCAACAATGCCATTCTGTATAAAAAAAATCATCGAAAAGTTAAATTCCGATTTCCTACACACTATGTAGTGTTGTTTAGTATTGAAGAAATTGAAGAAACTATTACTATGGTTTATTGGGATTATGGTTATAAAACACAAATGATTTTGCCTATAAGCGTTTTTAAGGATATCGTTTTTGGCATAACCTGGTGCAAAAAACAAATTGCACCATGAAAATATTTCAGTTAAATTATTTGCTTGTTTTATTATTATGTTATATGTGTTCCTGTGCCACTATTATACCTCAACAATATGCTAAAAAATATTATCATAAAAACGAATCTGCTATTACCAGAATTGAAGAAAATTATAAAAAATTATTTGTAGTAAAACCCATTGTTATTGAATTTTCCGATAATGAATTTAAATATATTAATGTAGAAATAAAAACAGACTCGCTAAGATATATTTACGAGTTCGATTTGAAGAAAACAGACTTAGGCGATACTTTACACAAATTTGGGTTCGATACATCTGCTGTAGTAAAACTAATCAAGGATATGAAATTGATTAAATGCACCTGGATCAATAAACTTGATTATTATATTGACGATAAAAAACAGAATTTAATTTTTATGTCTATGAGGCCGATTTCTGTTGAAATTGCATTTAACAATAGAAAATATTATATTCTTACATTTTATAAGCAACCCCAATATTACGATGCAGAAGGAAGGTTGTTAGATAAGCGAAATAAATTTTTACTTCGAAAAATAAATAACGAAACTTTTTGGAGAATAAACGATAGAGTTTGTTACACGATATCGAACCATTTTCGATAATACCATATCTTAATTTAATAATGTATCAGTAAAAATATTGATGTGTGAATCATGTAACATTAAACTCTCGTAGTGTAATTATGGGCTGGTGATTTTCTTCAACTTTGATGAATAATAACAAACACATGAAATATTCATCAGATAAAAACTCAGTTCAATTTTTACCCTCTATTTCAAATCATTCAATTTTAAAAAATCTGCAATTTAAAATTATAGCAGTAGCTATATTTTTATTTTTAAGTTTTTTAAGCATTTCGCTTAAAGCTCAGATAACAGTTCGAGTGAATACTGGTTCACAAACTTTGTGGGGTCCTACAGGATATAATTATGTAAATTATTATTACTTACCCGAAGCTGATGTCTATTATTCAGTTGGTGAAAATAAATTCTATTACCCACAAGGCAACAATTGGGTAGCCGTTAATACTTTGCCACCTCAATACAATGTGGATTTGTTTAACACTTACAAAGTTGTAGTTAATAAACCCAGACCATATTTAAATCATGGTTACTATGTTTCTACTTATGCTAAATACAAAAAAGGAGGACCAAAACAAATTTTAATAAGAGAAAGTAATGAACCAAGATATTATATCATCAAAAATCATCCAAAGCATGGTATGTATAAAGTAGAAAAAGAAAATAGAAAAAACGAATCTGGAGGCAAAAAAAATAAAAACGAAAAAGGTCATTCGAATCAAAAACATAATGGCAAGAAAGACAATTAAAAAAAATTTCTAATCACAAAATAAAAAAAATCAAAATGAGCAATTTACTTTATTTAGTAGCAGTAATATTAGTTATACTTTGGGCAGTAGGTTATCTTGGGTATCACTCAGGAGGACTAATACATTTACTTTTAGTTATTGCAATTATTGCAGTGTTACTTAGAGTAATATCTGGCAGAAAACCAATGTAGCATTGGCATCAATAAATTTTAATTTAATTAATCACATCAAAAAATCAAAAAAAATGAAATCAGGAAAATTAGTTTTAGGCTTATTAGCAGGCGTTGCAGCAGGAGCAGTATTGGGAATTTTATTTGCTCCTAATAAAGGATCAAAAACACGAAGAAAAATTTTAGGTAAAGGAGAAAAATATTCAGAAGAGTTAAAAGAAAAATTCGATGAGATAGCAAATGCTGTTACTGAAAAATATGATGAATTAAAAACCAGTGCAGAAAATATTGTTGCTAAAGGAAAAGATAAATACAATGGTTTAAAAGCAGAAATTAAAAACGAAACTGTTTAATAGAATCGTGTAAAACATATGTTTTAATTATGAAAAATAATGCAGCAGATATTGAAATACTTTTTGGAAAAGCACAAGATTGTGGTAAAACAAGTATTGAATTATTAAAACTACAAGCTATAGAAAAATGGTCGAAAATATTTTCAGTATTAGCTTCCAATGTTGTTATTCTATTAATAGTTGCATTATTCACTTTATGTTTAAATCTTGGTGTGGCTTTTTGGATTGGAGAAATGCTTGGTAAAATTTACTATGGTTTTTTTATTGTATCAGGATTCTATTTAATGGTTGCCGTAATAGTTTATTCTTTTAAAAAATTATGGATAGAAGATCCTGTAAGAAATTCAATTATTGATAATTTGATGGAGAAAACAATATCATGAGAAAGAAAAATACCGCTGCAAGCTTAGCTATAGCAATTCAAGTTTTAAAAGCAAGACAAGAAGAAGAAATTTTTCTATTAAAAGCACAGTTTGAAAAAACATACGAAAATTTAAGACCTTTAAACCTTATTAAAAAAACTTTTAGTGAGATTACTACTTCACCAGACTTAGGAAAAAGTATTTTAAATAATGCAGTTGGTTTGGCAATAGGATATTTATCTAAAAAGTTTTTATTAGGTTCTACTCATAATCCATTCAAAAAAATTCTAGGCACTATAGTTGAATTTGGTATTGCAAATTTTGTTGCAAAAAAAGCCAATGATTATACTAATGAAGAAAAAAATCAAATTAAAAATTAAAAAAAAATAAAATGAAAAAATTATTACTATCAGTAACCTTACTATTTACAATGACTTTTATTTATAGTCAAGGCTCTTTACCAAATGGCAGTTCACAATTTAATGTTGGACTAGGTTTATCTGGCTGGGGAGTTCCTATTTATGCAGGATTTGACTTTGGTGTTTCAAGAGACTTTACACTTGGTGGAGAATTCTCTTTTCGTTCATATGATGAAAATTTCAAGAATAATAATTACAAGCATAACATTATTGGTATTTCAGCAAATGGCAATTATCATTTTAATAGAGTTTTAAATATTGCACCACTTTATGACTTTTATGCTGGTTTAAATCTTGGTTTTTATTCTTGGTCTTCACCAAATGGATATCCAGGTACTCATACATCAGGTTTGGGTTTAGGAGCACAAGTTGGCGGACGTTATTATTTTGGCAAAAAAGCTGGAATCAATTTAGAATTTGGCGGTGGTAATGCTTTTTCAGGAGGCAAATTTGGACTAACATTTAAATTATAAAACAAATTACTGATGCATAATATTTTAACTAACCAATTTGAATATTACACATCTTAAAATAAAATATTATGAAAAAATTAAGCTATAGCATCGCAGTATTAATAACTTTCACTTTGATAATTTTATCTTCTTGTAGTGGAACAAAAAAAGTAAGTAATCAAGATAAAGGAGTTGCAATTGGAGCTGCAGGTGGTGCAGTAATTGGTGGAGTGATAGGAAATAATGTAGGTAATAAAAAAAATACAGCTCTTGGGGCAATTCTAGGTGCAGTAGTAGGAGGTGTTGCTGGTGGACTAATTGGACAAAGTATGGATAAGCAAGCAGCAAAAATTAAGGCAGAAATTCCAGGTGCTCAAGTGATACGTGTTGGAGAAGGGATTGATATAATTTTTGATGAAAATAATCCTGATGGTTCTAAAGCAGGAGTTTACTTTCTAACAAATCAATATAATTTAAGTGATAATTCAAGAATTGTACTAGATAAGCTTCAGAAAATATTTGCAGAATATTTATATACAAATATTTTAATTGAAGGCCATACTGATAATGTTGGTACAGAAAATTATAATTTGAAATTATCTGAAAGAAGGGCAAATAGTGCTGGGAATTATTTAATGAATGCTGGTGTTTCATCTTCAAGACTAACAATGAAAGGTTATGGAGAAAATCAACCAAAAGTTACAAACAATAGTGATGAAAATAGAACGCTTAATAGACGAGTTCAATTCATAATTACTGCAAATGAAGTAATGAAAGCATCTGCTAATATTGAAGCTCAAAAAAATTAATTAATTAGTATTTTGAGTGTTGAATTTTGTATTCTAAAAATAAAATTACAAAATAAAATGGAGACCAGTAACCATATAAAAACGGGGCGATTCTGAAAAGCCAAATGAGTAGGATATTATAAAATTTAATAAAATGAAAAATTCGAAATTTTTTTTAATGGTTCTCATCGCAGGGCTATTAGTACTAACAATGAATAGTTGTAAAAAATGTAGAGACGAAGACCCAGCTGCAAGAATTATAAATAATGGAACACAGAAAGCAAGTGTTCAGATTAAAACATCTGCAGGAAATACTGTGAACATCAATAATGTTGATCCTAGCACATCATCACCTTATAGTAGTTATGCAGCTGGACAAATAACATTTACTATAGTTGTAAATAGTATAAGTTATGTAAAAATCGTTGATATGACTAATTGTTTTTATTATGACATAGCTATTGATGCAAGTAACAATATTACTTCAACTCCTATTAACAGAAATTAAATAATTACAGGTCAATTGATAAGTGTGAATGATAAAACTTATATACAAATTTAAAAAGCAGCTATAGGCTGATAAGAATAAATCTTTGTTGCTTCAAAAACTTTATTCTTAATTAGTAAGTCCAGTGTACGAATCTATGCGATGTCAAAAATAATTTTAAAAAGTCTTAATACCATTGAGTTTTAAGGCTTTTTTGTTTTTAGGGGATAAATATTTTGCATGATTTTCATATGTTCTCAAAAAAATAAAGTTGAAAGTTTTTTGTACAGCTCTTACAAAAGTAAATTTGCTAATATAAATTCCTTTTCGAACAGCCGTTGCAACAATACCATTTGATTTTTAGCTCTTAGCAGATTATGATTTGTATATTGAGCACCATAATAAATATCATCATTAAAATAATCTGTAATAAAACGGATAGCCTGCATATAAATCATAAATTGCCCAGCAAAGAAAAAATATTTTTTTTCACCTTCAGTTAGCTCATAATTCATCTCAGATAAATAACCTTCTACAATTGCTTTATAAAATTCATCCCGTACTTCAATTTTATTAAAATCAGTTTCCTCTTCGCTTACTGGTGAAAGATAAGTTCTCATCATATCGCCTACATCACTTATGAAATAACCAGGCATTACAGTATCCAAATCTATTATGCAAAGCCCTTTGTCATCTGCATCAAACAATACATTGCTGATTTTTGTGTCGTGATGAGTTACCCTCAATTTAAAAGCTGTGTTCTTTTTTATTTTCTCATACTCATCTGTAATAAACGACCATTCTTTTAATTGCTTAATCAAATCAGCACATTCAAATACTCTTTTTTGATTCCCATTTTCAAGAGCAATAATAAACTGATGGTAACGTAAACCAAGGTCGTGGAATGACGGAATGGTAATTTTAAGTTTTACAACATCAATCTTACTGAGCAATTTTGTAAACTTGCCAAACTGTTTTGCAGCTTCATAAGCTTGCTCTGGTGTTTCAACAAAATCTTTTGAGTGAGAACCTTCCACAAATGGAAAGGCCCTGTAAAACCCTTCGTCATTTATATAAATCATAGATTTTCCATTTGCAGCCTTTAATGGTAAAACAAATAAGTAATCGGGTTGATTTATTTTTAAAAAGTCGGCAATTAAATCTATATTTTGTTCAATATCCTCTGGTTTTTTAAACACTTGGTCATTTATTTTCTGTACAATAAAAGCATGCTCGTTTTTACAAATTTTCCAAGTATGGTTTATCAATCCCTGATGTAACTGTTGTATAGAAACAGTTTCATTATTTAATCCAAACTCTTTTAAAACTAAATCTATCACTTTATAAAACGTTTGATGTTTAAAGCAATTATGTTATTGTAATTAATATTCATCGTTTAAAGCAAAAACTGGTTTCCTATACATCCATTGACCACCAGTAAAATCTGGAAACTCTATGGTTTCATTTCCTTTTTCTATTGACAATTCACTAAGTGGTGTAATAGCACTCCATGCTGCTGCATCAAAAACATCCATTGGCGTTGCCGTTTTATTTTTAATAGATTCAATAAATGAATGAATCACATAAAAATCCATACCTCCATGACCACTTCCTTGAGCTTCTTTGCTCCAACGTACCCATAATGGATGATCATATTTTTCTAACCATTCTTTTGCTGTTTCCCATTGGTGTGGTTTTGATTTGCCCTCTATATAAATGCTTTTATTAACATCCATCCACAAACCTTCAGTGCCCTGTACCCGAAAACCTAGTGAATAAGGTCTTGGTAAATTAGTATCATGCTGCAATAAAATAGTTTCACCATTTGCACAACGAATTGAGGTTGTAACTACATCGCCAAGTTTAAAATTAATTTTTGCATTGGGGTGATTAGTGCCACATTTTTTTACTACATGATTGTGCAAGCCTCTTGCTTTACTTGAAAACGAAGAAAGATTTACAAACCTGTTACCTCGGTTGATGTTGATATAATTTGCAATAGGGCCAATACCATGTGTAGGATATAAATCTCCATTGCGATGAACTGAGTGATGGGTTCGCCATCTTGCTTCTGTCCATCCTTTATCTCCAAACTCACAACCACCACCATAAGCATCAATTCCATTATTGAATTTTACTTCACGTAAATCATGTTGGTATCCTCCTTGTAAGTGAATAAGTTCACCGAAAATTCCCTGGCGAACCATGTTTAATACAGCCATCACATCTCGGCGATAGCAAACATTTTCGAGCATCATTACATGTGCTTTGTATTTTTCTGCAGCTTTTACAACATCCCAATGATCTTGCAATGTAATGCCAATCATAACTTCGCAGCCTACATATTTAATACCTGATTCAAGAGATGAGATGATCATTTCTTTATGCCACTCCCATGGTGTTGCAATTATAACTCCATCTATTCCTTTTAGCTCAAGCATTTTTTTCCATGCATACAAATCACCTGTAAAAATTTTGGGCATTTTTTTACCGCTTTTTGTAATGAGTTCTTTACTATCAGTAAGCATTCGATCATCAATATCACAAATTGCAACTATCTCTACATCGTTTCTTCTTAGTAAAAGATCTAAATGGTTTTGTCCACGAAGGCCTGTGCCTATTAAAACTATTTTAGTTTTAGCATCGCCATCAAAAGCAAATAAATTTCTAGTTGGCATAAAGGCAATAGATGCAGCTGCAAGCCCAGCATTTTTTACAAATTCTTTTCTGTTCATTTTTAATTTTTTTAGTCTTTAAATACTGAAACATCGGCAATTTCAAACACTTTTTAACTGCTGTGATTTTTATCAATTTGATACTTTTCTCATTAAAGATTCAATTGGTCCGTGTTTAAATTTTTTACTCCACAATACACTGAATAAAATACTGAAAGTATAAAATATGATTGAATATCCAAAAATATAAATCGGCAGTGTTGGTTTTTCGTCTTCCAAAAAACCTGTGTAATGTTTGTTAGTAATGTTTGCAAATATTATCATTCCTACAGTTAAATGAATAACATAGTGTGACAAGGTCATTTGCCCTGTTTTTTGTAACGCTAAAACAAAATGATTGGTTGAATATTTTTCACCAATATACATACAAACAGGAATTACCATAAATGCAAAGCCCATAGTTATCATTATGAAAGGTAGGTATGGCGGAAAATATTCTGCCATAATATAGTCGCTCCAAAATGAATTAAAAAAATGTTTTTTTACTAAAACTCGAAGTGCTTGAAAAGTAATGAAAATTAAAAATCCACTAAAAAAAATATTTCGTTTTGTAAGTTTGTCTGTCCAATTCAGTCGTCCTAACCACAAGCCTATAAAAAAGTATGAAAGCCAAGGAAACATTGAATTCCAACCATTATAAAAAGTATTTCTTAAAAAGCCAATTGGTGTCCAAAAGTCGTTGTATTTATATGTTGTGAAGTTCCTAACCTGTGTTGATAGGAATAATAAATAACAGCATATGAAATATAAAAATGGCAAAAATAGCACCCCATAAATAGTATCTTTTCGGCACGAATAAAAGAAATGCTGCCAAGTGCATGTAACCACCATAAAAATGTAAAATGTCGCCCGACCACCAATTAAATAGTATCAATCCCAATACAAATAAAAACCAAGAACGCTTTAAAATTTTAGATTTTAATGTTGCTTTTTCTTCGATACTAAAATCGTTTCTATTTGTCATTAACGAAACGCCCATTCCAGCACAAATTATAAAAATTGCAGTCGAGTTTCCGGCAAAGATGTTTAGAAAGTTTCCAACTTTGTCAGTAGGTGCCATAATAGAGCCAAAACTGAAATTAAAATTTACTATAAACATTCCAAATATTGCATAAGCTCGGGCCAAATCAAATCCTATAATTCGTTGTTGCATTTTATGTATTTATTGTCTTTTAATTTTATGCTAAAATCAATTCTACTTTTCGATTTCTGTAAGTCATTTTGCAACTACCTTTAATCGTTTCTTCTTTGTAAAAGATCTAAATGGTTTTGCCCACGAAGGCCGGTGCCTATTAATACTATTTTAGTTTTAGTTTCGCCAAATGCAAATAAATTTCCAATGGGCATTAAGGCAATAGATGCAACTGCTAGCCCTGTATTTTTTACAAATTCTTTTCTAGTATAAATGTTTTTAAAGGTACTCATATAATGAATGGTATAATGAAACCTTTTCTTTTTGCCTCGACCTGATTCTATTTGACACTTTTTAGTTAAAAAGGAGGGATAAAATATGCTTCCTTGTTCTGCTTTTGATTAACTCATTTTAATTTGAAAATAAACTTAAGGTTTTAAGTATTTAAGTACCCTTTCGCGAGATTTTTATTTAAATTAGAAGGTTGATTATTTGAATTCCAATATTTCTTAATAAAATGCTTAGAATATTCAAAAGTGTGAAGTTTACAATTTTTTTACAAAGTTATATAACAGCTAAAGGCTTATAAAAAAGAATCTTTGTTACGTTAAAATCATTGAACAATTTTCTATGAAAAATTTATATAAACAAGATTTTCTTAAATAAAATTCAATACTGTGTCAGTTAATCTTTTAGAAATTATTCAAAGCCATTTAGGATACCCAGAACTGCAAAAAATGGATCCAAACCAACAGTTTGATAAAACAGAAACTAGGTTGCCAGATGAACATCTGTTTAGTCAGGCTGCCATACCTAGTATTTTAACAGCCTTAAATATGTACAGCCTTTCTGATGATGGAGCAGAAAAAATTCTGCATGGAAATAGCACTTCACTTTGGTCTGATTTTATTTTTGGCAACAAGAAAAAAGAAGTACTTCAAAAAATAGCAGACTATTCCTGTTACTCAAATGAGAATACAAAAATAAAAATGGATAAAATTGCTGTGGATGCAGTTAATATTATTCAAAAAAATCTGCCACCAGAAGCCACAATACAAGATGTGAAAAATATTTTAGCCGATCAAAGTTCTCATGTACTGCTTTTCCTTCCAGCTGATTTGCAAATGGGAGAAATGCTGAATAATAGTACACTTGATGATTCTACCAATAAAATGGAAGGACCTATATCAAGCATGATGCATTTAATCGGCAATCAGTTTTCTGATAATGGAGATAAAAAAGAAAATATTAATGATTAATCGCAAAAAAGATGCCTGCAAAAACAAAAGCAATATTAAGTGATGAAGAGGTTCAACAAAATTCTGATATGCATATAGATCAAGATTTTCCAGGCTTTCCACATCTTCCTTCTGACAGAAAAAGTATTAGTGGTCAAAGAAAAGTGCTTAAAAAGTCAACTATAATTATTAAAAAACGCTCAAAAAAATAATTAAGTTATTATTTTATTAAAATCAATTTTTTGAATTTAAAAAAAAGTCAAGATTTAATCTTGTGTATCCTCAAAAATAAAAGTACTTAAAAAGTAAATAGTTTTAAAAGGTTTGGGGAAATTTTTATTTATTTAAATTTAGATTCTCATTGGCTTAAACTCTGTGATTTTTTTGCAATTTTATCTTAATTGTCTTTTGTTTCATTTGCTTTTAAAACTCTTAAAAAATTACCTCCTAAGATTTTGGCAACATCTTTCTTGCTGTACCCTTTTTCTAACAAAGCTTTTGTAATTAGAGGATACGAAGTTACATCATCCATTTCTTGAGGCGTAGATTCAATACCATCAAAATCGGAACCTATTCCAACATAATCTACTCCAACTAATTTAATAATATATTCTATGTGTTGCATTACCCTTGAGAATGGTGCCCTCAATAATTCGAATTCATCTTTATACTTTTCATATAAAAATGTTATTCTTTGGTCTTCTTTTATGCCAAGTATAGTTAAAGAGTCATTTTCAATTGCATGTTTTGCAAAGAAGGCTTCCTTTCTTTTGAAGTAGTTATCATCTAAAAAACCAGAAAAAAAATTAACGTGAATTACTCCACCATTTTTTGCAATTGCTTTTATTTGGTTATCCATTAAATTTCTTTGATGATTACATAAATTATATACAGAACTGTGAGATGCAATGACAGGTTTGGTTGTAGTTTCTATAACATCAAAAAAAGTTTGTTCGCCTACATGGCTAATGTCAACTATCATTCCTAATTGATTCATGTTTTGTACTACTTGTTTACCAAAATCGGTTAATCCTTTATGTACTAAATTCTTTTTAAATGTTTCGTCAAATGCACTTGTTGCCCAATCTGTAGAATTGTTCCATGTAAG
>JAYVBS010000162.1:0-7086 GCA_043750315.1 Chitinophagaceae bacterium | reverse complement strand
CTGTTACTTATACTTTTGAATTAAAGAATAAAGGAAGTAGACCACTGATTATTGAACAGGCAACTGCTCAATGTGGATGTACTACACCAGAATATTCTAAAAAGCCAATTTTAAAGAATAAAACTATACCATTAAAAGTTACTTTTAATGCAGCTACTCCTGGTCCATTTACTAAAACTGTAATGGTTAAATTTTTACTAATACAAGAGCCCACTATTCTTACTATTGAAGGTGAAGTAATTGGTAAATAAAACTATAATTTAAAATGATTAAAAGATGCTCACAAATAGTGGGCATCTTTTTTTGTTAATTTTACTTCAAAAAAATAAATGACTACAAGAATTAATAATAAAATTGTTATTGCCATTACAGGAGCTAGTGGTTCTATTTATGCAAAAGTGTTAATAGAAAGTTTGTTACAATTAAAAGAGCAATGGACTCACTTAGCCATAGTGATGAGTGACAATGCCAAATTAGTTTGGGAGATGGAATTAGAAAATTCAAATTATAAAAATTATGATCTTCCTTTTTTTGAAAAGAAAGATTTTTCTGCACCCTTTGCTTCTGGATCAGCAATGTATAACATTATGATTGTAGCTCCTTGTAGCATGGGAATGATTGGAAGAATTGCAAGTGGGGTAAGTGACGATTTAATTACTCGTGCTGCTGATGTAATTTTAAAAGAAAGAAGAAAGCTGATATTAGTACCAAGAGAAACACCTTATAATTTAATTTATTTAAAAAACATGGAAACTATAACATTAGCAGGTGGAATTGTTTGTCCTGCAACACCATCTTTTTATAGTAATCCAAAAACGTTTGAAGAATTGGCTGCAACAGTTACAGACAGGGTTTTACATTTAGCTGGAATAAATAAAATGGGATATAAATGGGGGGAAAAATAAATTATCTAATTACCTGAAATTTTCCACTTTCAATTAATTCGCCTTGTTTATCTCTAACTTGGTAAACATATAAACCACGAAAATAATTATCTAATTGAACATTAGTTCTACCGTTATTTAACTTCATCTGATCAACTTTTTTACCAATAAAATTGTAAATGGTAAGTACAAAAGATTTTTCGTTTTGTACTGGAATTTCAAAATTAATACTAGTGATTGCAGGGTTAGGATAGCATTGAACTAGTTTTACTATTTTATCAGGAAATAAATTATCATTGGTTGCAAAACTTTTATTAGTAATGCAAAAAATAGAAGAGTAAATTAATATTTTGTATAAAATTCTCATTAATTAAAATCTATAACGGCATAAAATTAATAGTTATTGCTAATGTTACAAAATTTAGTTTAGCCTAATTTTTCTAAGGTATTTTTTATAGCTGTGAAATTTGGAATATCTCCAGCATTTTCAAGTACTTCAGCATATTTAATTTTACCTGATTTATCCACTATAAAAGCAGCTCTTTTGCTTACACCTTTCATCCAACCAATAAAATTATCATATATACAATTGTAAGATGTAGAAACATCTTTATTAAAATCACTCAACAAAGTGAAATTGATATTTTGCTCTTCTTTAAATTTATTTAATGTAGCTGGAGAATCAACAGAAATGCCAATTACTTCTGCATTTAGGCTATTGTAAAAAGATAAATTATCTCTAACACTGCATAATTCTTTTGTACATACACCAGTAAAAGCTAAAGGGAAAAATAACAATAAAACATTTTTACCTTTTAAATTAGTAAGAGCAACTTCTATTCCTCTCGTTGAGCTATGTAATTTAAAATCTGGAGCAAATTGACCAATTTGTAGCATATTGCATTCTTTGAAGCAAAATAAAAGGGATTCACTTTATTTTTTTTAACTGGAAATTTATTTTTCACATTTCATAAACTATAGTACAAAAAGAATAGCCCAATTATTGAAATTGGGCTATTTTAAATTGAATATTTTGCAAATGAATTAGGCCATACCCAAATTCATAACTTTAGTCCAAGCAGCAACAAAATCTTTTGTAAATTTTTCTTTAGAATCACTACTTGCATAAATTTCTGCAATGGCTCTTAATTCTGAGTTTGAACCAAAAATTAAATCTGCTCGAGTAGCTGTCCATTTAGGTTCACCAGAAATTCTGCTTGAGCCAACAAATATTTCACCTTTATCATTAGTTGCTTTCCAAGTTGTACTAAGGTCTAATAAATTCACAAAGAAATCATTGGTTAATGTTTCTGGTTGTTGAGTTAAAACCCCATATTTTGAACCATCAAAATTTGCATTTAAAGCTCTCATACCACCAACTAAAACAGTCATTTCAGGAGCTGTTAATATTAGTAATTGAGCTTTATCAACTAACATTACCTCTATAACAGATTTGCATTTTATATTTTTATAATTTCTAAATCCATCTGCTTTAGGTTCTAAAACAGCAAATGAATCTACATCAGTTTGTTCTAGGCTTGCATCTCCTCTACCAGAAGTAAAAGGAACATTAATACTCTGACCAGCATTTTTTGCAGCTTTTTCAATTGCTACACATCCTCCTAAAACAATTAAATCGGCTATTGAAACATCTTTACTAGATTGATTAAAATCTTTTTGAATGATTTCAAAAGCAGCTAATACTTTTTTTAGTTGAGTTGGGTTATTCACTTCCCAATTCACTTGTGGTTCTAAACGAATTCTTGCACCATTTGCACCCCCACGTTTATCTGAATTTCTGAATGTTGATGCAGAAGCCCAAGCTGAAGAAACTAATTCTGAGATTGAAAGACCACAAGATGAAATTTTATCTTTTAAAACAGTAATATCAGTTTCATTTAAATTATTTGTTGAAGCTGGAACCGGATCTTGCCAAATCAATTCTTCTTTTGGAACTTCTTCTCCTAAATAACGAGCAATAGGTCCCATATCTCTATGAGTTAATTTATACCAAGCTCTTGCAAATGCATCAGCAAACTCTTCGAAATTTTCATGAAATTTTCTTGAAATAGGTTCGTAAATTGGATCCATTTTTAACGCCATATCAGCTGTTGTCATAATAGGTGCATGACGTTTATTTTTATCATGAGCATCTTCTACTATATTAGCTGCACTTTCATATGTAGGAATCCATTGATGTGCTCCTGCAGGACTTTTAGTTAATTTCCAATCGTACTTAAAAAGAGTATCAAAATAACCATTATCCCAAGTTGTAGGATTGGGTTTCCATGCACCTTCTATACCACTTGTTATAGTATCGCCAGCTTTTCCTGAACCAAAACTATTAATCCAGCCCATACCCATTTTTTCAATGCTAGCAGCTTCTGGTTCTCTATCAACATGACTTGTACTTGCAGCACCATGTGCTTTTCCAAAAGTATGCCCACCTGCAACTAATGCAACAGTCTCTTCATCGTTCATTGCCATTCTTGCAAATGTTTCTCTAATATCTTTACCTGAACCAATAGGATCTGGGTTGCCATTTGGTCCTTCTGGGTTTACATAAATTAAACCCATTTGAACAGCAGCTAATGGATCTTCTAAATCCCTATCTCCACTATATCTTTTATCGCCTAACCATTCTGTTTCATTACCCCAATTAATATCTTGTTCAGGTTCCCAAATATCTTCACGGCCTCCAGCAAATCCAAATGTTTTAAAACCCATCGACTCTAAAGCACAGTTTCCTGCTAGAATCATTAAGTCGGCCCAAGAAATTTTATTGCCATATTTCTGCTTAATAGGCCAAAGTAAAAAACGAGCTTTATCTAAATTTCCATTATCTGGCCAACTATTTATTGGTGCAAAACGTTGATTGCCTGTACTGGCACCACCTCTTCCATCTGAAATTCTATAAGTACCTGCACTATGCCATGCCATCCTAATGAAAAGTGGACCATAATGACCATAGTCTGCAGGCCACCAATCTTGTGAGGTAGTCATTAAATCAACAATATCTTTTTTAATTGCTTTTAAATCTAATTTTTTAAATTCTTCAGCATAATTGAAACCTTTATCCATTGGGTCTGAAAGATTCGAATGCTGACGAAGGATTCCTAAATTTAATCTGTTAGGCCACCAATCTTTATTTGAAGTTCCTGTGCCTGCTGTTTGTTTCATTTGTCCGTTATGAAATGGACATTTGCTGATGTCTGAATTGCTCATGCTTATTTAATTTATTTTATAAATTTTCCTGTTATTTGAAGTTTTATATCTTGAATATTAAAATTTTTAATTTGATGTTTTTGAAAATAGTCTTGAATAATAGCAGTAAGATTATCATCTTCAAAATCTTCTATTCTATCTGTTTCTGCACAATACAAATGATGATGATTTGATAGAAATGCATCATACCGCATGATATCTTTTTCTGTTTTTACTTTTTTTAAAAGATTATTTTCTACAAAAGTATCTAATACTTTATAGACAGTTCCAACAGAAATATTGGGATAATTTGTTTTGATATATTCAATTATATTTTCAGCAGTTGGATGATTATTTAATTTTACAATAGCTTCATAAATAGCAGCCCTTTGAGGAGTTACTTTAAGTCCTTTTTCTTTAAGTTGATTTATGAAGATTTGACTCATTTTAAATTAATAGAAGATAATTATTATGTAAAGATAATGATTCTTGTTTATGAAGTAGTTTAGCATATTTAATTTAAATTTACAAATGTGATAATAGCTATTGAAAAAACTCTATAATTTTTTAATAAAATATTTTTTACACTTCCTCAAACAATTTTAAACTAAATTCCAAAAACAAATTATACTATACTTGCATATTAAAAGACCCTAACAATTAAAGGGTCTCATTTAAAACTATACTTTAGTTTTTGAAAAAGCTTTTCATGTATTTAGTAAAAACTCCTTGGATAGTTAAACAAATTTTTCCAGAACTCATTTGGAGTGTAGATACTAATGAAAAAAATATTTACTTAACATTTGATGATGGTCCTCACCCAATCATTACTCCTTTTGTTTTAGAAACATTGAAAAAATATAATGCTAAAGCAAGTTTTTTTTGTATAGGAAAAAATGTAGAAGCACATGTAAATATTTGTAAAAAAATAATTGATGAAGGTCACATAATAGGCAATCATACACAACAACATTTAAATGGATGGAAAAATGATATTGCAACTTATATTGCTGATATAACTTTAGCAAGAGAATCTATTGATAGTAATTTGTTCAGACCACCTTATGGAAAATTAAAACGAAGCCAAGCAATATCGCTAAAAGAAATGGATTTCAAAATCATTATGTGGGATGTTTTAAGTGGAGATTTTGATAAAAAAATTACTAAAGAAAAATGCTTGCAAAATGTAATTTCAAAAACTCATCAAGGTTCAATAATTGTTTTTCATGATAGTGAAAAAGCTTTTGACAAATTAAAATTTTGTTTGCCAAAAGTGTTAGAACATTTCTCTCAATTAGGTTTTACATTTAAAGAACTTCCAAATTTTAATTAAGGCTTATGCAAAAAAACAGCATTACAAAACTTTTTAATATTGAATTACCAATAATACAAGCAGGAATGGTTTGGGCTAGTGGTTGGAAACTGGCATCTGCTGTTAGTAATGCTGGTGGCTTAGGTTTAATAGGTAGTGGAAGTATGTATCCAGATGTATTGCAACATCACATTACAAAGTGTAAAGCTGCTACAAACAAATCATTTGGGGTAAATATTCCATTATTATATCCAGATATTGAAAAGCATATTGAAATTATTATTAAAGAAAAAGTTCCGATTGTTTTTACCAGTGCTGGTAATCCAAAAACATGGACAAAAATTTTAAAAGATGAAGGAATCATAGTAGTTCATGTAGTAAGTAGTAGTTTGTTTGCACAAAAATCTGAAGCTGCAGGTTGTGATGCTGTTGTTGCAGAAGGGTTTGAAGCTGGAGGTCATAATGGAAGAGAAGAAACTACCACAATGGTTTTAATACCTCAAGTAAAAGATGCCATCAACATTCCTTTAATAGCTGCAGGTGGTATTGCAAATGGAAAACAAATGTTAGCTGCAATGATTTTAGGTGCAGATGCTGTTCAGATTGGAAGTAGATTTATTTGTTCGCCAGAAGCATCATCCCATCAAAATTTTAAAGAAGCAGTCCTAGCCTCAAAAGAAGGTGATACGATGTTAAGTATGAAAAAAACAGTACCAGTTCGTTTATTAAAAAATAGTTTTTTTCAGAAAATTAGTGAGGCAGAATTAAAAGGTGCAAGTGCTGATGAATTAAATGAAATTTTAGGAAGGGGAAGAGCAAAAAAAGGAATGTTTGAAGGTGCTCTGGAAGAAGGTGAGTTGGAAGTTGGACAAGTAAGCAGTATGATAAAAGTAATTAAACCTGCAGCCGAAATTGTTAAAGAAATTTGGGAAGAATGTACTGAAGAAGTAAAATCAATTTCAAATAAATTATTTTAATTGAATATAATTTTCTGAATCTATTACAATTTTATTTTCATTTTGTAAAAACTTCACCACTTGCCATAATTTATTTTTATGAACGTGTTTTAATAATGTAAAAAATTCTGATACTAATATTTTATTAGTGGCAACAATAGAATGAATGGAGTTAAAAATATTATCAAATTCTTCACCAGAAATTTCTTGTTTCTTTTTATTTAAACAATTATCACAAATACCACAATAATCTTTAGCAGGGGCATTAAAATAAGTTGCAATTATTTTACTTCTGCAATTTTCTGAATCGCTAATATAATTTATAAAAAATTCTACTCTTTTTTCAAATTGTTTTTTTCGTTTAAAAAAAGCCTCGTGATTAATGTTTAGGCTTTCAACATCGGCTCTATTATTAATAAAATAAAGTTGTGGCGTTTCTTTTTTAGCAACATAATTAATAATCTTAAGTTGATTTAAAACTTTTAAATCTTCTATAACTTTTTCGTATGATTGATAACTAACTTTTGCTATTTGTTTTTCACTAATTAAAACCAAATTATTCAATATTCCTGCATAAGATCTTAGTAAAGTTTTCAAAGTAATTTCAGTAGATGGATGTGTTTTTTCAACATCTTCTAAATTAGTTTTATCTGCTAAAATTTCTACTTTAGATGGAATGAAAATATTTTCTGTAAAACTAATGTGCTCTTCTTGTTCTAGAGTTTTAATA
>JAYVBS010000161.1:0-7093 GCA_043750315.1 Chitinophagaceae bacterium | reverse complement strand
ATTAATATTATCATTAATATCCCCTTCTTTAGATTGTTTTATAGAGAATTCAATTTTTGGTGAATTTGATTTAAATTTTAATTTTTCTAGTTGCTTTTGATCAACTTCAAGATAATAATTACCAGGAAGAAGGCCTATATAACTAAAATATCCATCAGCTTCTGTTAAAACTCTAGTAACAAAACCTCCATTTGAATTATAAATATTAACTATAATTCTTCCAATTCCTTTTGTGCCTTCTTTGTTTTTTAAAGTAATTTTCCCCGATACTTCACCAACTACAGAAATTGGTACTTCAATGTGTTTTATATAATTTGGTTCTACTATTACTTTAATTGATGGGTTTTTAACTTTCCAAGCAAGATTGTCGAATCCATCTTTTTCAACATCAATAAAATAAGTATTATATGCTTCTAAACCAACTACACTATAATTAGAATCTTTTTCATTCAAAACTGTTCTACCAGCATTTACTTTTATACCTAATGTGTAAACTTTTGGCTCGTCTTTATCTTTTTTACCATTTGCATTAACATCTAAAAACGGCTGAATAATGAAACCTCCTCTACCTACATTATTTAGATTTGATGTCATTATTTTTTTTGATTTCTGGTCGTATAATAAAGAGCCATTCATGTTTTCAACTAGTGTTATTTGATCTTTAGCTTTTCTTCCAAAAAAAGAAAATTGAGCAAATGAAAAATTATATCTAAAACCTATACTAAAAAAATTAATGTTTTTTTCTAAGTCTCTTTCGAAAGTAATATTCAAAAACCCTTTTGTAGATATATTTTTCTCAAATTCACTTCTAATTCTTAAAAAATTATTTTGTGTAAAATCATATTGTATTAATGGTGTAAATCGAATACCTTTTGGTAATCTTGATGTAACAGATAAATTGCTAGTTATAATTTTTTGTGCAGGGTCACTATAACTTAAAATGGTAGCTAAATTTATACTTAAGTTACTAACAACTCCAGAAACCATAAGTTCTGCAGTATTAAAAATTGTTGTAGGTAATACTAATTGATTAATCGTTAATCGTGTAAATGCTGAAAAAAGGTTGGTTTTAATTGGTACAATTGCTATAAGTTTTCTTTCTTCTAAATAATTATTAGAAGAATTTTTACCTGAACGAATAGCATTTTGATTTTTTTCGTATTTAGAATAATTTATTTCAAATCTAATATTAGATGGTAAGTTATAAGACAATAGTCCTCTAGAAATAATTCCACTTACATGTTCTCCACTACATAAAAAATTTGAACCCAAACGGATAGATGTATTTATGAAAGGCATTGGTTTACCATCATTAACTGTTGAAAGCATTTCAACACCAGCACCAATTGTTACTCTTCTATTAAAGCCATAATTTATCACAGCTCTTGTTATTTTTGTACGATCGTCGTCTTGAATTATACCAGAAGTAAAAGTGTATTCGTATTGATTTTGCGGTAAAAAATTAAATGGAATTAATATTTGTTTTTCACTTGTTCTTACTTCGCCCCATGGTCCATAATACCTTAATTTTACTTCAGAGTTGCCATATACTAATGGCACATCAAAAGAAAAGAAACCAGAGGCATCTGCTTTAGTCTAATTAACTAAAACATTGTTCATATAAAGTTCAACTGTCCAGCCAGGTTCAGTATTATCACTGATAGTGTATGTTCCAAATGATCTTCTAAATGCAGATGGAGTATTTGAAACTTGAATACCAGTTATTGGGGCATAAATAGTAGCAATAGTTGGGGAATTTATTGTTCCTAAAGTAATTTGTCTTAAAGGAGTAAAGTCATTATTTACATACCTCCATCTATAAAATTGTTCTTCGGCTTTTATAGGTAATGCTGAGTTTATATTTATATAAGCATTAGTTTCTCCACCAAAAACAACAGCACCTAATGCTAAATTTAATCGAACATTTGTTGGATTTCCTTCAGACTGACTAGAAAATAAGGCCCAATCTGCCATTCCAAACTGAAATTTCGGATAATTTATTTTAATAATGGTATCAACCCTTTTTTCACCTTGAAGTTTGCCAATATTTTGTCGTAAAATTTCTTGTTGCATTTCTTTAATTGTTGGCAACTCAATTTTAGAAGTCATATTAACAGATAAGTTTCTAAAGTTGAAAATACAATCTAAACCAAAAATTTTTCCATAGTAATCAAGTTTTAAATAAATACCGGTTTCTGTTTTTATTAAATCAAAAGGTTTAAGAGTGAAAACTTTGTTTTCAAAAATAATTTGATTTTTATATTTATCTATTATAAAACGAGATTCAGGTTTTATAAAAAATCCTTCTACTTGTTCTAATTCAAGTGATAAATTATTTTTTATTTTTAAAAAATCAAAAACTTCTTTAATAGGTAAATAAGCATTTTGATCTTTGATAACTATTGAAATTTCTATATTTCCAACTCTTTGAACATTAAGAATAACCTCAATTTCATCAAAGTTTTCATCCTTTTGGCTAAATGCTATATTATTTAATGAAACTAAATTCAAAAACAATACAAAACAGCACTTTAAATAAGTGTGTTTGAATATTTTTTTTAGTTTATTATTTAAAAAAAGCATAATATATTATTCTTGGCTAAAGGTTATGTAAAACAAACCACTATAAATGCCAGGTGGGGCAGAAGCTAAAGAACCTACAACTAAAGTGCCTCCAACATTAACCTGTGTTCTATTTGGCGGAGTTGCAAAATTTATAAATGGAGAAGTTGGGTCAGATGCTCCAATGGTTAAAGTTATGGTGCCCCCATTAGTTCCATTTAAAATTGCAGGTGGACCATTTAAAAGTGAAATGATATTCCCAGGCGGACTTTCAACATCAAAAATTGCATAGAAAAATTGTATACCAAGGCTTAAAGGTATTAAATCACCAGTTGCAGTTCTTGCTCCTGTTGAAGATACTGAAATTGTTCCCCCATTATTGCCCCTTGAAAAAACGCCAAAATTTAAATTTTGAATTGTATAAATTGAAATGCCACCAGGATCTTTAGGAAAACTGTCTGTTGGCGTTTGAGCTTTTACTGAAACACAAAAAGCACTCATAAAGAATGCCAAAAAAAGTAAATTAGTATTTAACCCTTTCTTCATCATAGAGAACTGATATTATGTAAAATCAATTCTATTTATATAATTGCATTTTCATAACATTATTAATATTTAATTATAAGAATCAATGTGTTATATAATAAAACGAGTTTTGAGAATTAATATTCTATAAAACTTGTTATTTATTTACTACCGTTTCGTAGTTATAGTTCTACAACGTTAAAAAATGAATCCTATTGTATATAGTTGAGTCATTTATCTGAAATGGAATGAAGGTTCCTTGTCATTTTTATTTTTTATAAACTTGATGAATCAATATTTTATGATGAGAAATTCTCAAAATAAAAAAAGCCATCTTAATTCAAGATGGCTTTTTTTGGGATTAAAACATTTTTACCAAATTTTGATTCTTTTATCTTCTGATTTAAACATTGCATTTTCTTTTTTAACTTTAAATGCTTTATACCAACTATCCATATTTACTACTGGTCCATTTGCTCTATGCATACCAGGTGAGTGTGGATCTGTAATAATTAATTGGGCTTGAGTTTCTGGTAAAGCATTGTTTCTCCAAACTTGAGCCCAACCTAAGAAAAATCTTTGTGTAGGGGAGAAGCCATCTATTTTTTTACCTTTTGTAAATTGCTCTGTTTTAGTGAAAGCTTCGTAAGCAATATTTAATCCACCTAAATCAGCAAGGTTTTCTCCTAAAGTTAATTTGCCATTAACATGTATTGTATCTAATACAGTAAAACCATTGTATTGTTGAACAACTTCATCTGCTTTTGAAGTGAATTTTGTAGCATCGTCTTTGGTCCACCAATCTTTTAAATTTCCATCAGCTGCAAATTGACGTCCTTGATCATCAAATCCATGAGTCATTTCATGACCAATGACAGCACCAATTCCACCATAATTTACAGCATCATCTGCTTCAAAATCAAAGAATGGGAATTGTAAAATTCCTGCAGGAAATGTAATATCATTATTTGAAGGACTGTATGAAGCATTGATAGTTGGAGGTGTCATATTCATTTCAGTTCTATCAACTGGTTTTCCCATTCTGTTCACCATATAATTATATTGCCAAACTCCAACATTTCTAACATTACCAATAAAATCATAAGAAGATGCAGTTACACCTTCATAAGTTTTCCATTTGTCTGGATATCCTATCTTTTTTACAAATGCATTTAATTTTTCTAAAGCTCTTGTTTTTGTTTCATCACTCATCCAATCCAATCTTTTAATTCTATCTGCAAATGTTGCTTGAAGGTTGTTCACCAATTCCAACATTCTGGCTTTAGCTTCTGGCTTAAAATATTTTTCTACATAAAGTTGACCAATAAAATCTCCAAGACTTCTATCAATTAAACTGCTCATTCTTTGCCAACGAGGGGTTTGTTCTTTTTGTCCTGTTTGTACTTTGTTTAATTCAAAATCTGCATTTACAAAAGCACTGCTTAAATAAGATGCAGCTGATTTAATGATGGTCCATCTTAAATAACATTTCCAATCTTGCATGGTAATTTCTTGTAATAAATTATTAGCAGCTTTTAAAAAGTTAGGATTATTAGTTACAATACTATCTGCACCTTTAATTTTCAGCTCATCTAAAACTTTTATCCAATCTATGTTAGGAGTTAATTTATTTAAATCGGCAAGAGAAAATTTATTATAAGTTTTATAAGGATCACGCATTTCAACTCTGCTCATTTGAGCTTTTGCCAAAGCAGTTTCAATTTTTAAAACCGATGCTGCACTTGATTTTGCTGTAGTTGCATCTTCACCTACTAAACCAAACACAGTATTTAAATGTGTGTAAAATGCGTTTCTGATTTTTGTACTTCTAGGGTCATCTTTTAAATAATAATCTCTATCTGGTAATGATGTACCTCCTTGAGATATTGAAGGAATATAAACTGTTACATTTTTTCTATCTGGTCCAACAAATGAACCAAATAAAGCACCACCCATACTATTCGTTCTTAGAGTAGTAATTTCATGCAAAACATCTTGGATAGAATTAATATTATTCATTCTATCCAAATCATTTTTTATTGGAGAAAATCCTTTTGCTTCAATTGTTGCACTGTCCATTCCACTCGAAAACATATCAGCAATAATTTGTGTAGCTCTATCTTTATTTCTATTCTTCACAGCATCATCTAATAAAGATTGTAATCGTTTACTACTTTCTTCACGTAAAACATCGAAGCTTCCCCAACGAGTTTTTGAACCTGGAATTGGATTATTCTTTTGCCAATTTCCGTTTGCATACATATAAAAATTTTCACCTGGTTTTACACTTAAATCCATATTAGATTTATCAATATATTTTATTGCATTTTGAGCGGTTACTAAATAAATACTACTGCACATTGCAATAATGATTAATAAAAGTTTTTTTGTCATTTTTATTTTTTTCGAATTTATAAATTAGAATAATTTATTAAAAGTAGTATTGGATGTTTACGAAATAAAAAAAATCTCAATCATTTGAATTGAGATTTTTTAATTTCTTTAAAAAAGGTTTACTCAGATTTATTTCCAAGATTCGTTACCCAAATTATTACTGCACCTGCAATAGCTGACATTAATGTTACAAGAAGTACATCTACAAATAATGCAGACCAATTTTTAAACATTGTTGTCATAGCATACATACTCAGATCAATAGAAACTGCAGTTAAAAAACCAATAATTGCACCAACCCTTGCTCCAGATAGTAAACTATTAATATTTGCCCAGCTAAAAATTAATGCCATTAACATTGCAGCTGCAATGTTAGCTAATCCCATTGCCCATAGAACCATATCTGCTTCAGCTCTCATGCCTTCTTGTCCAAAGTTAGCAGCACAGTAATGTTTCATCAAAATGCCATAAATAATCCAACCTAGTAAAAAGTAGGCAATTCCGCCTACAACACTACCGATTAAAACTTTTTTGGTAATCATTTTTGTTAATTTTTGGTATCTTACTCGTATGGCTTTTCAGAATCGCCCTGTTTTTTTAAGTGGTTTCTAGACTCCACTTGAATACAATAGTAACAAATATTTTAAATATTTTCCATTTTTGTTTTATTTTAGTTTAAAAAAATTATAATCAAATCATAATTTATTTAAGTAAACTTTTGAATATTTTGTACAAACTTATTTGAACTTAGAAAAAAAATTATTGATTCAATTGAAATTTGTAGAAAATAATTTTTCTTTTATAAATATGCAAGAAAATAAAAAAGCCTCTGATTTTCAGAAGCTTTTTTGCGGACCGGACGGGACTAATATTTTTTCTCCCAAATTTATCAAAATACTCTCAAAAGCACTATAAATAGGGCATTACAGAAAACAGTAAAATAATTGAGTGCATAAAAAAACGCAAAAATGTGCAAAATGTTTCCCACAATGTTTCCCATGAAATTGAATTTTTCATTAATTTTACAGTGTCTTAAAACAAATATTATATGTCAACAGTTTCAATTGTTTTACGTAAAGATGCTATCAATAAAAATGGAGAAGCACCGATTAATTTCTTTGTAATAAAAAATCGAAAACTTGCAAAAATTGCTACTGGAATTAAAGTAGATCCAAAATTTTGGGATGAAAAGAAAAACAAAATTAAGCCAGGTGCAAAAAATAGTGCTAGGCTAAATTCTTTTTTACAAAACAAGTTCACTGAGCTTCAGGATAATATTTTCGAGCATGAAACGATTTCAAAATCACTTACAGTAAAACAAATCAAAGAAAAAATCTATGGTAAAAAACCCGAAGACTTTTTTTCATTTGCTGATGAAGTAGTCAATAACTATAGGTTAGAAGGAAAGATAAGTACACACATCACACACAGTTCAACTATAAAAACTTTAAAGGAGTATGTAAAGCATCAAACAATCATGTTTCAAGATATTACTCCAGAGTTTCTAGCTAAGTATGAAAGATATCTATTACACACTTTAAAACTCAAAACAAACACTATTCATAAACATTTAAAGTTTTTAAGAAAGCTTTTTAATGATGCATTCAGAATG
>JAYVBS010000160.1:0-3058 GCA_043750315.1 Chitinophagaceae bacterium | reverse complement strand
AATGCCGTTGGTTATTTTGTTAAACAAATTTATAAAATTTAATTTAATTTCTGCATTGGCTTTAAGTACTATTTCGAACCCTTTTACAAGTCCATTTTTTATGGTGTTAAGTTATAAAGTTGGAGCAGCTATTCTGAAAACTAAAATAGAGTTCAACCTCGAAAACTGGAAAGAAAATATAAGCAACACTAGTTTAGTATTATTATTTGGTTCAATAATAGTAAGTGGAATAATGAGCTTGTTAGTTTATTTTACTACCAAAATTATTGTTGAAAAATATAGAAAAAGATACTATATAAAAAAACAAGTTTAAAAGGCAAAAAATAATATGGAAAAAATAACAAAAATAATACAACCTCTCTTTTTAATTGTTTTGATAATTGCGTTGCTAATTATCCTAAAAGGGTTTTTAATTCCATTTTCTTATGGATTTTTAATCGCCTTGATTATTTACCCAATTTGCAAAAAACTCGAAAATAAAAAAGTGCCCCGCTCCATTGCAATTGCTATCTCTATTTTTATAGTTGCAGTTATTTTGAGTACAATAATTTTTATTTTTATATTACAACTCAAAGTACTAAACAAAGAACTACCAGAAATAGCAATTCGATTAAATCAATTACTTTTAAAAGTTCAAAATTGGATTGATACTTCTTTTGGATTGTCAATAATTGAACAAAATAGCGTAGTTGATTCAACAGTTAAAAATTTTGTAGCAAATATTGGCAATCACCTTTCAAAGTTTTTTTCAGTAGCTACTGAAACATTATTTTATATTATTATTTTACCAATTTATTCCTATTTAATTCTTTTTTATAGAGAAAAACTTGTTGATTTTGTTGGCTCATTAATTCCCAAAAAACAAAAAGAAAACTTATATAAAGTAATCTCTGAAACCATTCAAACCTATTTTAATTATATAAAAGGCATGTTATGGGTTTACATTATTGTAGGAGTTTTGAACAGCATTGGTCTTTTAATCTTGGGAATAGATTATGCAATTTTGTTTGGAATAACAGCTGCTTTTATGACCATAATTCCCTATTTTGGAATTATTATTAGTGCATTATTGCCAATGTCAATGGCATGGATTGAAACTAACAACCCACTTTATGCAGTTGCTGTAATGGGCATCTTTATTATAGTTCAATACCTTGAAGCAAACATTATTTTCCCTTATATTGTTGGAAAACAACTGGGCATAAATACACTTGTTACGCTAACTACTATTTTCATAGGTGCTGTGATATGGGGTATTTCTGGAATGATTTTATTTCTGCCTTTTGTAGCAATGTTAAAAATTATTTCAGGCCATATTGACGATTTAAAACCATTACACAACTTGCTAAAATCAACCAGCTAAGATTACTACATATTTTATTTTTTAATATTATTGTTTAGAGGACTACAAAAAAAATGAACTACTATTTTCAACAAATCAACGAAATTCAACAACAACTTCAAACAACAATAGAGGGTTTAAATATTACTCAGGCAAAAGAACGATTATTAGAATATGGTAAAAATGAACTTGCCGAAAAAAAGAAAAAACCTATTTGGGTTCTTTTTCTCGAACAGTTTAAAAATGTAATGATTGTTATATTACTCATAGCGGCTGTAGTTTCTGTATCTATTGGCGATATAAAAGATGCGATTGTTATCTTAATTATTGTATTTCTAAATTCAATTATTGGTTTTATACAGGAGTATAAAGCAGAAAAAGCAATGGCTGCCTTAAAAAAAATGTCAGCATCTATAGCTACTGTTCGAAGAGAAGGAAAAAATATTGAAATAGAATCTGCTGAGATTGTACCAGGAGATATTATTTTATTAGAAACAGGAAATTTAGTTCCTGCTGACATTCGTTTAATAGATACACATTCACTAAAAATTGAAGAATCATCTCTTACAGGTGAATCGTTGGTAGCTGAAAAAAACACCACCATACTCACCGAAAAAAATACAGCAATTGGAGATAGAAAAAATATGGCATTCAAAAGTACAATTGTTGCTTATGGACGTGGTGAAGGAATTGTAGTTGCCACTGGTATGAATACAGAAATTGGTCGAATTGCCCAACTTTTGCAAGAAAAAGAAAGTCAAACTCCACTACAAAATCGCTTAAGTGATTTTGGCAAAAAATTATCATTAATAATAATTGTCATTTGTATTCTTCTATATTTTGTTGGTTTATTACGTGGTGAAAAGCCAATACAAATGCTGCTTACAGCTATTTCAGTAGCAGTAGCTGCAATTCCTGAAGCATTGCCAACTGTTATAACAATTGCATTAGCTATAGGGGCTAAACGAATGGTGAAACAAAATGCACTAATTCGAAAATTACATTCTGTTGAAACATTAGGTTCAATTACTTATATCTGTTCTGATAAAACAGGAACAATTACTCAAAATAAAATGACTGTTAAAGATTTATGGCAAGCAAATTCAACTGCAATAATTCAAAATTTTAAAGCTGAAGAATTAATGCTGATTGCTATGGAGCTCAACCATAATGTTACAATCAACGATAATGATGAATTAAAAGGAGACCCAACTGAAATAGCTTTAGTAGAATTTGCAAGAAAGAATAAATTATACAATCCATCATGGCAACAATTAAAACGAGTAGATGAATTACCATTTGATTCTGAAAGAAAATTAATGACAACCATTTATTCTTTAAATGGAAAATGGATTGTGATTACTAAAGGTGCAGTTGAGAATATATTGAAATGTTGCATTTCGTCAGATAACATTTCAATAAACAATAAAGTAACAGAATTTGCAGAACAAGGAAAAAGGGTATTGGCTTATGCAATAAAAGAGTTAAATGAATTGCCACAAAAAAAAGATATTGCAGAAATAGAAACAAATCTTCAATTCATTGGTTTAGTTGCAATGATAGATCCACCAAGAGAAGAAGCCAAATTAGCAATTGCAGATTGTTATTCTGCAGGTATTACTCCAGTAATGATAACAGGCGATCATCCTATAACTGCTAAAGCAATTGCAATTGAAACAGGCATTTTTTCTAAAAAAACTGATAAGGCAATAACTG
>JAYVBS010000159.1:0-7139 GCA_043750315.1 Chitinophagaceae bacterium | reverse complement strand
TTCAATAAATGGATCTTTATTAATTATTACTTGAGCATTCAATTGGCTAAGAAGGCAAATACAAATAATTAAACCAAGTATTTTTTTCATCTTTTTATTTTGTGCTAAAATAATGGATTAACCATATTCTTATAACATTTATAAAAAAAGTATAACACTAAATTGAGCCTACAAAGCTTGGTTTCACCTAAATTTGCAACCTTTAAAGTATTACTATGAAACCAATTCAAATGGTGGATACCAAAACACAGTATCTGAAAATTAAAACTGAAGTTGATGCTTCAATAATGCAAGTTCTTGACTCAGCAGCTTACATTAATGGAAAAGCAGTTACAGATTTTGCTCAAAACTTAAATAATTATGTAGGAAGTAAGCATACCATTCCTTGTGCCAATGGAACAGATGCTTTGCAAATTGCAATGATGGCTTTAGGTTTTCAATCTGGTGATGAAGTAATCACTCCTTCCTTCACCTATATTGCAACCACAGAAGTTGTTGCTTTATTAAAATTAAAACCAGTTTTTGCAGAAGTTAATCCTGATACATTTTGTATAGATCCTGAGTCTGTAAAAAAACTCATCACACCAAAAACAAAAGCTATTGTTCCTGTTCATTTATATGGTCATGCAGCACCAATGGAAGAAATTATGCAAATTGCTAAAGAGCATAATTTGTTTGTGATAGAAGATAATGCACAAGCAATTGGTTGCACTTATACTTTTAGTGATGGCACAAAAAAGAAAACTGGTTCTATTGGTCATATTGGTTGTACATCCTTTTATCCAAGTAAAAATTTAGGTGCTTATGGAGATGGTGGAGCCATTTTTACTAATGATGATGAATTAGCAGTAAAGCTTAAAATGACTGCTAATCATGGTCAACAAACTAGATATTATCACGATATTGTGGGTTGTAATAGTAGACTAGATAGTATTCAAGCAGCAATTCTAAATATTAAATTAGCTCATTTAGATGAGTATAATAATGCAAGAAAAAGTGTAGCTGCATTTTATAATAAAGTATTTGCTAATCATCCAAAAATAAAAACTCCATTTGTAGCAAGTTATTCAGATCATGTATATCATCAATACACTTTACAATTAACAGGAGTTGATAGAGATGCTTTACAAAAATATTTAGCTGAAAAGAAAATTCCTTCAATGATTTATTATCCAGTTCCTGGACATAAACAAAAAATGTTTGATCAATTGAATTTGGGAAAAGTAAATCTTGAAATAACAGATGATTTAACTTCAAAAGTTATATCACTTCCCATTCACACAGAATTAGAAAACGATCAATTAGAATATATTGTTTCAGAAGTTTTAAATTTTATCAACCAATAATTAAAGATTAATATGAAGATAGCAGTTGTAGGTACTGGTTATGTAGGTTTAGTTTCAGGAACATGTTTAGCTGAGACTGGAAATAATGTTACCTGTATAGATATTGATGTTAATAAAGTAAATAAATTAAGTAATGGAGAAATTACTATTTATGAACCTGGTTTAGAAAAAATATTTTTGAGAAATATTAAGGAAGGAAGATTACATTTTACAACCAATTTGAAAGAAGGGATTCAAGATGCTAAAGTAATTTTTCTAGCATTACCAACTCCTCCAGGAGAAAATGGTCAAGCAGATTTAAAATATGTTTTAGGTGTAGCTAAAGACCTAGGTAAATTATTGAATACAAATGATTTTAAAGTTATTGTTGATAAAAGTACTGTACCAGTTGGTACAGCAGAAAAAGTTAGAGCAACTATTATTGCAGCATCAAATAATGCATTACAATCTGGTGATGAAGGTGCTTTTGAAGTAGTGAGTAATCCAGAATTCTTAAGAGAAGGTGTAGCTGTAGAAGATTTTATGAAGCCTGATAGAGTAGTTATTGGGGCAAATACAGAAAAAGCAAAAAAAATAATGGGCGAATTATATGCACCATTTGTTAGACAAGGTAATCCAATAATTTTCATGGATGAAAAAAGTGCTGAGTTAACAAAGTATGCAGCAAACTCTTTCTTAGCTACAAAAATTTCTTTCATGAACGAGATTTCACAACTATGTGAGAGAATGGGTGCTAATGTAGATATGGTTCGTTTGGGTATTGGAAGTGATGATAGAATAGGAAGAAGATTTTTGTTTTCTGGTATTGGTTATGGTGGTTCTTGTTTTCCTAAAGATGTTCAAGCTTTAATTAAAAGTTCAGATGATTGTAATTATGATTTTAAAATTTTAAAAGCTGTTGAAGAAGTAAATGAAATTCAGAAACTGCATTTGATACCAAAAATAAAATCATACTTTAAAAATGATTTAAAAGGCAAACATTTTGCTTTGTGGGGTTTAGCATTTAAACCCAATACTGATGATATAAGAGAAGCTCCAAGTTTATATATGATTGATGCTTTAATTGAAGCTGGGGCTACTGTTAGTGCTTATGACCCAGAAGCTATGAGTAACATTAAAAATACTATAGGAGATAAAATAAATTATTGTGAAAACCAATATGAGGCATTAAAAAATGCTGATGCTTTAATTATTGCAACAGAATGGAACGAGTTTAGAACTCCTAATTTTGAAACCATAACTTCTTTACTTAATAACAAAGCCATTTTTGATGGTAGAAATTTATTTGATGTTGAAGATATGAAAGCAAAAGGTTTTCATTATGTGAGTATTGGTAGATAAGTCATCATTACAACTTTAAGTATGAAAAAAGTATTAATAACAGGTGCAGCAGGATTTTTAGGTTCACATCTATGTGATAAATTTATTAACAAAGGCTATCATGTTATAGCCATGGATAATTTAATTACAGGTGATTTAAAAAACATAGAGCATTTGTTCCCTTTACAAAATTTCGAGTTTCATCATCATGATATTACAAAGTTCATTCATCTTTCTGGTGAGTTAGATTACATTTTGCATTTTGCTTCACCTGCCAGTCCAATTGATTATTTAAAAATTCCTATTCAAACTTTAAAAGTTGGAGCATTAGGTACACATAATTGTTTAGGTTTAGCAAAAGCAAAAAATGCAAGAATTTTAGTAGCTAGTACTAGTGAAGTGTATGGAGATCCATTGGTGCATCCTCAAACAGAAGAATATTGGGGAAATGTAAATCCAATTGGACCAAGAGGGGTTTATGATGAAGCAAAAAGATTTATGGAAAGTATTACAATGGCTTATCATACTTTTCATAAAGTTGAAACAAGAATAGTTAGAATATTTAATACATATGGCCCGAAAATGAGATTGAATGATGGTAGAGCTTTACCAGCATTTATTGGTCAGGCTTTAAGAGGTGAAGATTTAACTGTTTTTGGAGATGGTAGTCAGACCAGAAGTTTTTGTTATGTAGATGATTTAGTAGAAGGTATTTATAGATTATTATTGAGTGATTATGAGAAGCCTGTAAATATTGGTAATCCAAATGAAATTAGTTTAAAAGATTTTGCTGAAGAAGTGTTGAAATTAACTGGCTCCGATGTAAAAATAATTTACAAACCTTTACCTGTTGATGACCCAAAACAAAGACAACCAGATATTACAAAAGCTAAAGAAATTTTAAATTGGCAACCAATTGTAGAACGTGCAGAAGGATTAAAAAAAACTTATGATTATTTTAAAAATCTACCCAAAGAAGAATGGGATAAACAACCAATAGAATTTTATTGAAAAATGGTAAATAAACTTATAAATAAAGAATGCAAATTAGCAGTCATTGGACTAGGTTTTATAGGTTTGCCAGTTGCTTTGGCAATGGCTAAAAAAGTTTCAGTTATAGGATTTGATATTAATGAAGAGCGAATAAAACTCATGCAAAATAATATTGATCCCAGTAAAGAATTATGCAGAGAAGATTTTGTTGGTTCAGATATTATTTTCACAAACAAATTAGATATTTTAAAACAGGCATCTTTCTATATTATCGCAGTTCCAACCCCAGTTTATGCAAATAATGTTCCTGATTTAACTGCAGTAAAAAAAGCTTCTGAAACAGTTGGAAAAGTTTTAAAAAAAGGTGATTATGTGGTTTTTGAATCTACAGTATATCCTGGTTGTACAGAAGAAGATTGCTTACCAGTAATTGAAGCATTTAGTGGATTAAAAATGGGTACTGATTTCAAATTAGGTTATTCACCAGAAAGAATAAATCCAGGAGATAAACAACATACTCTGCATAATGTAATTAAGGTTGTAGCAGGTTGCGATGAAGAATCTTTGCAAGTAATTGCAGATGTATATTGTTTAGTAGTTGAAGCTGGTGTTCACAAAGCAACATCTATTAAAGTTGCTGAAGCTTGTAAAATAATTGAGAATACCCAACGCGATATGAATATTGCATTGATGAATGAACTTTCTCAAATTTTTGATAGAGTTGGCATAAATACTTATGAAGTTTTAGAAGCAGCAGGAACTAAATGGAATTTTTTAAAATTTTCACCAGGCCTAGTTGGTGGTCATTGTATTGGTGTAGATCCTTATTATTTAACTTATAAAGCATCTGATTTAGGTTATACTTCTAAACTTATTAATACTGCTCGTTTAATTAATGACAGTATGGGTAAATATGTTGGTGAAAAAGCAGTTCAACATATCATAGCAAATAAAGATAAAGTTAAAGAAGCAAAAGTTTTAGTAATGGGAACTACTTTTAAAGAAGATGTTTCAGATATTCGTAATTCAAAAGTTTCAACAATTATTAATCATATTACAAGCCATTTTATTAATGTAGATATTGTTGATCCACATGCAAATAGTGAAGAGTTAAATGAGGAGTATGGATATTCATTATCGAAAGAAATTAAAAGTGATTATGATGTCATAATTATAGCAGTTGCCCATAAAGATTACTATAATTTAGATGACAAATATTTTTCATCAATATCTAACTCATCAGCTTTAATAATCGACTTGAAAGGAATTTATAGAAATAATATTCAATCAAGAGCCTATTGGAGTTTATAATTTATATTTTTCTTGCATTGAATAAATATTTTTCTCTCTATTTTTACCATTATTCATGGAGAAAATTGTAATTATACCAACTTATAACGAAAAAGATAATATTCAATTGATTATTGAAACAGTATTCAATTTGAATTTAAATTATCATGTTTTAGTTATAGACGATGGCTCTCCTGATGGCACTGCTGATATTGTAAAAAATATGATGCAGTCATTTCCTCAACAACTTTTTATTGAAGAAAGAAAGGGTAAACTAGGCTTGGGAACTGCATACATTCATGGTTTCAAATGGAGTTTAGAGAAAGGGTATGAATATATTTTTGAAATGGATGCAGATTTTTCACATAATCCTAAAGATTTAGAAAGATTGTATTTAGCTTGTAAAAATAATTGTGGTGATGTTGCTGTTGGTAGCAGATATGTACCAGGAGGAAAAACTGAAAACTGGCCATGGGATAGAAAATTATACTCACGAGGTGGCTCATTATACACAAGAATAATTACATGGATGCCAGTTAACGATCCTACTGCAGGTTTTATGTGTTATAAAAGAACGGTTTTAGAAACTATTAATCTAGATGAAATCATGTTTGTTGGATATGCTTTTCAAATAGAAATGAAATTTGCATCTTGGAAATTAGGATTTAAAATTGTTGAAGTACCTATCACATTTATAGATAGAAAAATTGGTGTTAGTAAAATGAATAAAGGCATTTTAAAGGAAGGTGTTTTGGGAGTTCTAAAAATTCAATGGCAAAGTTTATTTAAAAATTATAGAAGAAGAGTAAAGTCTGAACCCATAGCTCAACTTAATTAAAGCCTAATCTATTTTAAAAATGAGATCTGCTTTAATTAAATTACACATTGCAATTTTTCTTTGGGGTTTTACAGGTGTTTTAGGCAGATTCATTACCTTAAATGAGGGTCTTTTGGTTTGGTATAGAATTTTAATTACAATTATTATTCTGTACTGTATTTTTACTTATAAAAAAACATTCCAGCCTATTGCTAAAAATCTCAAATTACGACTAATGAGTATTGGTGTAATTGTAGCACTTCATTGGTTATTTTTTTATGGTAGTATTAAATATGCCAATGTTTCAATTTCATTAATTTGTTTATCGTCAATTGCATTTTTCACTGCAATACTTGAACCTATAATAATTAAAAGACGAATTAGTTTAATTGAAATAATTTTAAGCATCATTGGGGTTTTAGGTATTGCCTTAATTTTTCATTTTGATAATAAATTCAGAATTGGAATTACTTTAGGAATTTTATCAGCAATTTTTAGTGCTGTTTTTTCTATTTATAATAAAAAGAATATTGTATCCACCAACTCTCAAAACATGATGTATTATGAGTTAATTGGGGGTTTCTTATTCTTAACTATTTGTATGCCTTTGTATTTATTCATTTTTCCTACAACCCATTTAGTGCCTAACCTTCAAGATTTTTTTTGGCTACTTATTTTAAGTTGGGTTTGTACAGTAATAGCAATGGACTTTAGTTTACAAGCTTTACAAAAAGTTTCAGCCTTTACTTTAACCCTTACCGTTAATCTTGAACCAGTTTATGGAATTCTTTTAGCATTTTTTATTTTTAATGAGCAAAATGAACTTGGACAATCTTTTTATTTAGGATTTGGTTTTATAGTTTTATCAGTAGTGTTGCAAATGATTAGAATTGCAAAATATAAATCTGTTTAACTTTATTATTTAAAACTATCACTATGAATTTTAAAAAATTACTACCCTTTATCTTTATTTTAGTTTTAGCTTTTACAGCTTTTGTATTACGTAATTGTAGAGGAGAAAATAAAAAATCTAACCATACAGAAGTTAAGAACCCAAGAGGTTTAAATCGAAATCCTTCTCAAATTAATTATACCAAACATGCAAAATGTAGAATGGACTGCAGAACTATTACTGAATCTGAAATCAATCAAGTTCTAACTTCTGGTAATGTAAATTATTCTAAAAGTGATTTAAAAAAATCTGATTGTACTAAACGTTATGCTATTGATGGGTATAGTAAAGATGCTCAACATATTAGAATTGTTGTTGCACCATGTGCTGATGAGTTAACAGTTATTACATGTATTGATTTAGATAAGGATTGGGAATGCCATTGTGAGGGAGATGAATAAAAAATGCCTCTCATTACTGA
>JAYVBS010000158.1:0-7153 GCA_043750315.1 Chitinophagaceae bacterium | reverse complement strand
GTATCATACTCTTGTTGTTCTTTTTCATTATGATAATCACCATCAACTTCTATAATTAATTTTTGTTCTATACAAACAAAATCTGGAATAAACCCTGCTATAGGATGTTGTCTTCTAAACTTACTGTTTTTTATGTTCCTGTTCCTCAATTCTTGCCATAAAGCATCTTCTGCATCTGTTGCTTCTTTTCTATTTTGCTTTGCAAATGATGATAATATTTTCCACTGCTCAGGAGTTGTAGTATAATAGTTAGGCGTAGTGCTTGGCGTTTCTTGCCCCTCTCCTCTGGAGAGGGGTTGGGGTGAGGTCTTGCCAAGGTTAACCCAATCTGTAATATTAGCAAGTGGTCCCTCACCTTCTGGACCTGGTCCATATTTTTCAACATGAGGTAATTCAAGAGGCAAATCATTTTCAGTTAATGCAGTTGGTACACCATTATTCCAAACAATAGGAAAAGGTTCACCCCAATAACGTTGTCTGCTAAAACCAGCATCACGCATTTTGTAATTGACTTTTCTTTTGCCAATTCCCAACTCTTCAATTTTATTATTGGCAACAGCAATAGCATCTTTCATTACCAATCCATTTAAAAAATCACTGTTTTCTAATATGGCTTCTTTTGTAGGATTGGCTTCAGTTCCAGTATAATGTTTACCAATAATATTTGTGATAGGAATATTGAAATGCTGAGCGAATTTAAAATCACGTTCATCCCCACAAGGCACAGCCATTATAGCTCCTGTGCCATAACCTGCTAAAACATATTCAGAAATCCAAATTGGAATTTTTCTTTGATTAAAAGGATTGATAGCATAAGCACCAGTAAAGCATCCTGTAATTTGTTTTACCTCAGCTTGTCGTTCTCTATCACTTCTACTTTTTACATAATTGATGTATTCTTCAACAACAGTTTTTTGTTCTGCACTTGTAATTTCTTTTACTAAATCTAACTCAGGAGCAAGAACCATAAAGTCAACTCCAAAAATGGTATCTGGACGAGTGGTATAAACGGTTAACCGTCTACCGTCAACAATCGACTGTTGACTGTCAACTTTAAACTTAATCTCTGCTCCTTCAGAACGTCCAATCCAATTACGTTGCATTTCTTTCATGCTATCGCTGAAGTCTACTGTTTTCAAGCCTTCTAACAATCTATCAGCATAAGCAGTAATACGTAAATACCATTGACGCATTTTCTTTTTAACAACAGGATGACCCCCACGTTCACTTACTCCATTCACCACTTCATCATTTGCTAAAACTGTTCCTAAAGCTTCACACCAATTTACTTCTCCAAAAGATGAAAAAGCTAATCTGCGTTTCATTAAAATTTCTTCTTGCTCGACTTTAGAAAAATTGTTCCATTGTTCAGTAGTAAAATTGCTGTCTCCACGAGTTTCATGTTTTTTAATAAGTTCTGCAATAGGTTTTGCTTGTTTACAAGTATTACAGAAATAACTATTAAAAAGTTCTAAGAATAATTTTTGAGTCCATTTATAATAATTGGGATCACTAGTTTGAACTTCACGACTCCAATCGTAACAAAAACCAATTTTATCTAACTGACTTTTAAATGTTGCAATATTTTTTTTAGTGGTTTCTGCAGGATGTTGACCAGTTTCAATAGCATATTGTTCTGCTGGTAAACCAAAACTATCAAAACCCATAGGATGCAACACATTAAAGCCTTTCAAGCGTTTGTATCTACTATAAATATCACTGGCAATATAACCTAAAGGATGCCCAACATGCAATCCTGCTCCACTTGGATAAGGAAACATATCCAACACATAATATTTGGGTTTTGAAGAATCGTTGGAAACTTTATAAACTTCTTTTTCTTTCCAATTCTGTTGCCATTTTTCTTCAATGTTTCTAAAATTATATTCCATTGCTAATTTTCATCTCTTTTATTGTTGAAAGATGCATTATTGTTGAAGAGTGCGACGTCCATCTGACCTTGCCATTCAGACAGGCAACAAATGTTGATGAAAGTTACATCTGCTCACTTCAAAAAAAATACAAATTTCAATAAATACTAAAATTGTTATAATTTATAACATTTACATACGTTATAAGTGCTGCAAATGTAAGTGTTTGCAGTACATTTGTTTTTTGAATACATAGTAAAAAAGTTATTAAAATGAATAAAAATAAGAATGCCAGTAAAAAATCTAAACCATCTCAGTTTATGGCCATTTTAGGTATTTCTGCAGTTTTATTTATTATTGGAATTTTTGGTTGGATTTTTTCGAATGCAACAAAATATGCTGAACTATTAAAAGAAGATGTTTTGGTTCAAGTGTATTTACATTATTCTACCACTGATCAAAAAACGGAAGACTTAAAATCTTATTTAGAAAGTCAACCTTACGTTAAAGAAGTTGAATTTGTTGATAAAGAGTCTGCTAAACATCGTTTACAAGCTTCCGAAGATAAATATGATGAAGCATTATTAGGAGGAGAAAATCCTTTGTTTGCATCATTTAATTTTCATGTAAAAAGTGATTATGTACAAAAGGATTCTTTATTAAATATAAAAGCAGATATTGAATCTACACATGGTAATATTATTGAAAGTATTTTGTATCCTGCTGGTGTTGTTGAAAAAATGGGACCAATTTTAAAATGGGTTTTAATAAGCTTAGCCATTTTAGCTTTGATATTTGGTTTACTTGCAATTGTTTTAATTGACAATACCATTAAGTTATCAATGTATAGTAATCGTTTTTTAATAAAAACTATGCAAATGGTAGGTGCACAAAGAGGATTTATTGTAAAACCAATTAATAAACAAGCCATCATTAATGCTTTAATAGCTTCTGGAATTGCAATAGTTTTAGTTTGTGGTTTGGTCTACATGTCGGAACATTTTGTAGATTATTTAGTACAGCTTAGAGATATTGAAAACTTATTATATTTATTTGCAGGGATGATTGTTTTGGGAGTGCTTATAAGCTTTATTAGTACACATAGAAGTGTAATGAAATATTTACAGATGAAATTGGATGATCTGTATTAATCAAAATCTTTTGCATAAAAAACCGATTCTATTGAATCGGTTTTTTTATATAGCACATTATAAGAATTAGTGTTTGATTAAAACTTGAGTTGTGGTTGTTTCTCCACCAGATGTAGTTTTAACTAAATAAGTTCCTTCTATTAATGAAGTAACATTAACACGAGTTTGATTTAAGTTAATATTTTCTTTAACCATCATTCTTCTTCCACGAATATCATACAACTCAACAGATTTAATATTTTCTGTAGCATTTACTAATATTTCAGTAGAAGCAGGATTTGGAGAAACACTTAATTTAATATCTTTCAATGTTACTTTTTGTACATTTGAAAATATAAAACTGCCATCTGCATTTATAATTTTTAAACGATAGTATAAGGTTTTCACATTGGGTAAATTTCTATCTGTCATTTCGTAACTAGCATTACCTAAACTATTAGCATTTATTGTAGAAATATTTTCGAAACTAGAAGCATCAACACTTCTTTCAATATCAAATTTACCACCATCTTGATCAACATTTGTTAACCAACTTAAATTTACAGTGCTTTTTAAACCAACTGCATTAAATGCAGAAAGTTTGATAGGTAAATGAACATTAGAAGAATTCCTAGGAGCAGGTGCTGCAACTGTAAAATCTGCTCCATTATTATTTGTATCTGTTAATCCTCCATTACTTCGAATTATGGCAGTTGCATTTGCTGGAGCAGGTGCTGCAGCAGCTCCTTCGTAATTAGCTGCTGTTCCAAAACCAACAAAATCAATAACGACACCAGTTGTCAATGTTGTAGGATTTTGCACTGGAGTTGGGGCAACAACTCCACTCAAAGTTGTTGTGTCATTTATTAATGCAAGTTTTCCATTACTTGCAGAAAGATTGATTATACCTATAAGATCAGGTGTTGGTAAAGCAGCAAATGTTGTCATCCCAGCTGTCAATTGAATTAAGAAATAAGTTTTGGCTGGCATAATTGTTCCAGTAGGAATTTTAGCTTTATTTATCCAAGATACACCACTGGGAGCAGAACCATAAGCTATTTGCCAATTACTAATATCTTGTGGGACACTTGAAAGATTAAATAATTCAACAAAATCATTTGTATAAACTGCTCCAGAATTTCCCCCTCCACCATAAATTTGGCTAATAACTACTGTTGTAGATTGTGCCGATATTTTTTGAAAACTAAAAGCACATATTAATAATAAAAGGGTAAATATTTTTTTCATATTCTATAATTTGATTCAAATATAAAATTAAACCCGTTTAAATGTTGCAAACTTTTACTTATTCCTTATTTCTCATTTGCCAGAAATAATTGTTCCCTTACATTTGCAGTTGGCAGGTCTTACACGACCAGCTCCTGCAGAAACTCCCCAGGGTAGGAATACAGCAAGGATAAGTGGTTGAGCGGTGCGATGTAATAAGCCTGCCTTTTTTTATTTTTGATTGGTTGATTTGTTCATTGATGATTTTATTAACTATATGAATGCTCAAGAATTACAGAAAAGATTAAAATCTTTTGCTTACAGAATTGTAAATTTTTCGAGAGTACTGCCAAAAGAACTAATCTCTGAGATTATTATTAAACAAATTCTTCATTCTGCATTTTCAGTTGCAGCAAATTATAGAACTGCATGTAGAGCCCAATCTAAAAAAGCTTTTATTTCAAAACTTAGTATTGTTGTAGAAGAAATTGATGAAACTCATTTTTGGTTAGAAGTAATATCAGATTTGGCAATTATCAATCCCACTAAATTAAAAGAGATTTTAATTGAAGCAGAGAAACTTACTAAAATACTAAGTACATCAAGGAAAACAGCCCAAACAAAACTCAATCAACAAACCATCAATCAATAAATTATCAAAAATTATGAAGTTTTTTATCGATACAGCAAATCTTGCTCAAATTAAAGAAGCCAACGAATTAGGAATTTTAGATGGCGTTACTACTAACCCATCTTTAATGGCAAAAGAAGGTATTAAAGGTGAAGAAGCCATATTGAACCATTACAAAACAATTTGTGAAATTGTTGATGGTGATATAAGTGCTGAAGTGCTTTCTGTAACTTTTAATGAAATGGTTGAAGAAGGTAAAAAGTTAGCTGCAATACATCCAAATATTGTTGTAAAAATACCTATGATTAAAGATGGTGTAAAAGCCATAAAATGGTTTTCTGATAATGGCATTAAAACCAATTGTACTTTAATTTTTAGTGCTGGCCAGGCCATACTTGCTGCAAAAGCTGGGGCAACTTATATGTCTCCCTTTATTGGTAGAATTGATGATGGTGGTTGGGATGGTGTTCAACTAATTGAACAAATTGCACATATATATTCTGTTCAAGGTTTTGAAACTGAAATTTTAGCAGCATCTATTCGTAATCCAAATCATATTATTAGATGTGCTGAGGCTGGTGCTGATGTTTGTACATGTCCTTTAGATTCTATTTTAGGATTATTAAAACATCCTTTAACAGATATTGGTTTAGCAAAGTTTTTAGAAGATGCTAAAAAAATGTAATTATTCTTCTTCGAATAATTGATTTACATTTTTTGCAAAGTGATTAAAATATTTATAAGAGAGCATATAATGAACATATTTGCTCTCTTTTTTTATCTTTACAAAACCTGCTCTTCTTAATACTGCTAAGTTTTGTGATGCAATAGCTTGTTGAATTTTTAAGGATGTATAAATTTCTGTTACAGTTAATGTTTTTTTATTATTCAATAATTGAATGATTGATAATCTTAAAGGATGATTAATTGCTCTATAAATATACATAGCCTTTCGATTTTTAATAATATCCAATTCAATGGAAAACTTCTCTCCATTTAATTCCATTTTGTTTACATCAATCATCATTTTTCAAAAATATAGTTTCTGTTGAACAAAATCTAGATGAAATTATTAGAATAATTTCGTTCCCTTATCTTCGCGACCAAATTTTTTATATGACAAACAGAACATTTACTATGGTTAAGCCCGATGCAACAAATAAGGGTAACACAGGGGCAATTATTAATGATATTATTGCTGATGGATTTACAATTAAAGCAATGAAATGGACAAAATTAACAAAAGAACAAGCTGGAAATTTTTATGCAGTACATAAAGAACGACCATTTTATGGTGAATTAGTTGACTTCATGAGTAGTGCACCAATCGTTGCAGCAATTTTAGAAAAGGAAAATGCAGTAGCTGATTTTAGAACTTTAATTGGAGCAACAAATCCTGCTCAGGCAGAAGAAGGAACAATAAGAAAAAAATATGCAACTTCATTAGGAGAAAATGCAGTTCATGGAAGTGATAGTGATGAAAATGCTGCTATTGAGGGAAACTTTTTCTTTTCTGAATTAGAAAGATTTTAATAGAATTAAAAAATACTAATAAAAAATGCTTGCAATTGCAGGCATTTTTTATTATTACGTATTCTTTAAAAAATTTTATGTTCTTTCAGCATAACGCATCCATCTTTCTGGAATATCATTATTACTTGCAGTAATGTAATCTTTTTTAGAACATGGTATATATTTTCCATCATGGGTTTTCATCCACCATCTTCCAGTTCTTTTACTTTGAAGAAAAACAGTATCAATTTCAGATAAAACTAAAGAGTATTCATTAAACTGATCTCTATCATTAATATCAGCTTCCATTTTGCTTTTATAAACTCCATCCATATAATACCAAAGCATCTGACTTATTTGTTTTGCAGTTAAATTTTCAACATCTAGTTCTGCGTAATAACCATAAATACCCACAGTATTAACTGTTTTGCTTAACCCAGCAAATTGCATAAGCTTGCAAGCATCCTCACCAGTAAATCCATTTGGGGTTAATCTATTGGCAGGTGCATTTGCATATTGAATAGCACTAATATCAAATGAAAATAAATTAGCATTTCTAATTGCAGGTTCCATTTCATCAATATTATCTCTAACGTTTCCTACTCTAAAACAATCGAATCTTAACTTATCAATGGTTTCTAACATGTGTGGATGAACCAAATAACTTTGAAAACCAATATGAGTATAATGCTTTACATAATTAGGCTCACTTGTTAGCATATCCATTAAAAAATTATCTGCAATCAACACACTATCCATATTTAAATCAATAGCAGCATCTA
>JAYVBS010000157.1:0-3081 GCA_043750315.1 Chitinophagaceae bacterium | reverse complement strand
TCTGATGGATCATTTCCTACAACATCTCCACTTACAATTGTTGGTCTTGATGCTACAACATCTATAGTTGTTTTGCTTAAACTTTTGTAAGTATAAGATCCATCAGGATTAATAGTCTTGATGTCTGCAACAGTTAAATAAACCTTTCCAGGGTAAGCAGTATAAAGTTTAGCTTTTTCTAAAATCAAAGGTGCCGTTGAAGTGTATTTAAAATAATTTCCTCCTTTTGACTGATAGTCTCCATCACTAAAATTTGTTTTTGAAATAGCTCCAATGTTTGCTAAAATTCCTGAACCTAAATAATAATTTGATGCTATTGTTGTTGAAGATGTATTTGAACCTGAAGCAATAGGGGTTGTTTCTGTTGGTGAAATATACCATAAATAGTTTTGATAAGAATTACTGTTAAAAGTTCTAAGACTAACATTGGTTGAACAAATAATAGCCTGTGCTGTTGTTGTATTTGGTGCATTTGCAATTTTTAAATCTAAAACAGTTGAATCGTTATAATAATTTAAATCACTTGATAAATTAGTTTTTGCAATTATTGCATAGTTGGTTGCAGCACTAATTGTAAATGGTGTTTGAAAAGTATAGCTTGCACTGGCACCACTTTCAATTACAGGTACATAAATTGAAGATAAACTTGCAACAGTTGTTGAACCAGTTTTAATTAATGCAGAAACTGGAATATTTGAAACAGCAACACTTCCATAATTTACAATTTCTATTGTTACTAATTGATTGTTGTTTGCACAAATATTAGAATAAGGTATAGAAATATTATTTATTCCAACATCATTTGCAGATGGCAAAAACCAAACTTTGTAATCTTGAGTTTCACCATGATTTGCAGAATTGCAGGGAGTTATTGAACTAGGGTCTGTTGTTTCTTGAACTACAACCCTCATTCTTGTAAATGTGTTTTGAATTAAATTATTTTGTGTAGTAATACTTGTATTAAAACTTGCATCTCCAAAAAGCAAATCACTTGTAGCTACTAATTCTCCAGCATCGTTAAATTCTCCATTTTTATTATAATCTATATAAACCTTCACATATTTTGATGCAGTGCTTCCATCACAGGAACTTAAAGAAATTGAAAATGGATAACTTGAATTAGATAAAAGTTGGGCAGTGTAATTTCCATAATCTTTATATTGAGTACATCCCAAAGCAGTTGTATTATTAATTCCAGCAAATGTTACATTGTCAATTCTTGTACCTGAAAAATAAGTTGGGGTAGAACTACAATAACCAACGCCACCAATACCACTAATAATTAATGAGAAAGTTTGACTGCCCCTTGCTAAATTACCTTTGTGTGTTATTTGGATAGTATAAGTTTGTCCAGGCAAAACATCATCAACATCAATTCTTTCAACATTATCTCTAAAATTATCACCAACTGTTGCAGCTGCATTTGGTGATGAAGGATTTAAAACCCAAGGTGTATATGTAGTAATATTTTTAATAATTCTAATATCTAAATCATTCAGCAATTTTAAAGAAGGATTATTTAAAAGATTTATTGTAGTTGATGGAACTGAAGGGTCAGTCCACACTAATGTTGCTAGTAATTTCTCGTTACCAGTCGCTATTACATTTAAAGAATATGTAGCCCCATTAAGTAAAATAGATTCAACAATTTTTGTTTCATTACTATTTGTTTTATTGATGACATGAGCAGCTTTTTCAACATTTAACAATCCCCAGCCAAATTTATAATCTGGACCAGGAGCATTGCCTGCTTCTGTTGTAGTATGTATTGCCAAAGCCTTTAAGGTAGACGCTTTCATGAAACTACCATTGTTTTTCTGACTATATAATTCTTGCAATAAAAATAATGAACCCGATACATTTGGTGCAGCCATAGAAGTGCCATTATACATTTCATAAGTTGTTGTATTATTAGCTACACACGATAACACATCAACACCATTAGCTACTAAATCTGGTTTAATTCTTCCATCATCTGTTGGCCCCCAACTGCTAAAATTTCCAATTTTTATATTTTGTGTAGTTGCAATACCATTTGGAATTCCTTCAACAGCCCCAACTGTTAAAATATTTTTTGCAACACCATAAGTAGGTATTACATCAAATCCATCATTATTCGAAATTCCTGTTGGTCTATTTCCTGCATTTGTCATTGTTCCATTGGCATCAAATCTTTTATAAGGTTGTCCAACTGTTGGTCCATTTTTATCTCTATTATTTCCTGAGGATTTCACAATTAAATAGTAAGGGGCATTATATGCAATAGAATCGAACATCTGGCACTCTTCATTGTAAATTCCAAACTTGTAATCTTCATTTTCTCCAGGGTTTCCCCAAAATTCCCAATCACCACTTAAAGTTTGATTCCATCCTGAAATAACACCATATGAATGATTTGAAATTAGCAGATTAGAAGCAGCACCTGTCATTTCTGTAAGATGACTATTAAAATCATAACTGTTTAATTCTTCTACACCAAAAGCCATACCTTTTGCATTTGAATTAATACCTTTTGCAATCATAGTACCTGCAACATGTGTTGAGTGATTAATTTGGCTTGATGCATCTTTATTAATAATTCTTCCATTTAACTCCACATGAGTATTCATGGCAATGCCACCATCCCAAATGGCTAGTTTGCCTTTCATGTTAGTTGATGAACCAGAAAGATTTAAGCTAGATTGCCAAAGCTTATTGGTATGAGTTGTTTTTGAAGAAATCAAATTATTTTCTGTTGAAGTGTAAATTGGAAATCCATTCACATCTAATCTTGTTAAAAATATAGCCTGATTAGAATTTTTTGTGAGAAGAAATAATGGCCAATCATTTTTTAATGCTTTTAAAATTGCAAGATTTTTTTCTTGATCTTCTTTTGCTTTTATTTTTTGAACAATATCATCAGATGGAATAATTACATTCTGTTGGCTAAAAGAAATGAATGGACTTAATAATAAGAAAAACCCAAATATTCTATTAATAATATTTTTTCTATACTGCTCCATCCTCGTAAAAGTATTTCATTAGATAAAATATTTTTGATATGTGACAATCTAATCTATCTTTCAAAACTTATTCAACTTA
>JAYVBS010000156.1:0-3109 GCA_043750315.1 Chitinophagaceae bacterium | reverse complement strand
TGGTTTTTGATGCATCATCAGATAAAGTAGATCCACCACCTAAAAATAATGTAGAAAGCATAGAAAGTATAGCAATAGCTGCAGCAAAAATCCAAGTTCCTTTTTCTAAAACATCGGTTGTTTGTTTAACACCCATTAGTTGATTGCTTAATCCGCCTACATTTCCAGCTAATCCACCACCTTTAGGATTTTGAATTAATATAATAAAACCAAGCACTACAGATGCTAATACAATTAAAATTACGAATAATGTTGTCATTTAAATACCTTTTAATTCTTGAATTTTGCTTGCGAAATAAGATGATTTATGGGGAATTAAAAAACTTAATTTAATATAAAGCTGAATTGCCTTTTCTGTTTTTCCTTGTTTTGCAAAAACTTCAGCCATAGTTTCTGTTACAATTTCCTTAGAAACATTACTATTAAATGCAATGTTTTGAATAGTTTGGTTTAATTCATCATCTTCCTCAAAAACCATATTCTCTGGCTTAATTCCTTTCATTTTTTTAAGCCAATCGGTAAACTTTAACATTTTGGTGGTAAGTTTATCGTGGGGTTGCTTATTAAAATCAAACTGAATTCCCTGAGAAGCAAAATAATCAATTGTATAATAAGGTTCAGATTCAAAAGGCAATAATTCTTCTTTAACATCTTCTAATGGCTTTTCCCACTCTTCTTTAACAGCAGCTATGCCTAATTTATTTACAAAAATTAAGTTCTGTACACTTTCATCAATTACATTTTTTACAGTTCCCTCTTCTTTTAATTCATTATTGCTAATTTCTTTTATTGAAGTTACAGGTTCTAAATTTTTTGTAGTATCATCTATACCATTATAAATATCCTTAATATGCTCAACTGTTGGAATAAAATAGTTTGGAATAAAAATCTCATTATAAGAACGATCTTCTTCAATTTTGCTTTCTTCTAAACTAATAGTGTTTTGTAAATCTTTTACCTCTTCATTTTTTTCAAATACAACTTCAGAAATCAAATTCTCTATTGAATTTGAATCTATAGTTGAAGTTGCTGCTTCTATTCCTTTATAATCAAAATTTGCACCTTCTAATTTTATCTCAGAAAGTTGATATTGAAACCATCTTGAATTATTAAAAAATAAACTTGCTTTTTGGGTTTGTTCTTTAATATTATAGCTATTTTCATTTTTTAATTTTGCCACTAAAAGCAGCTGTGCTGGGGCAAAGTAGGGATGCTCTTTTAACAAAACTTCAATTTCTCTATTTTCAAAAGATTGCAATTCACCTTTGCCAGTAACATAAAACACTGTATCTGTTAATTGTTTATTCATTCACTTTTCTTTTACCAGTTAGAAAATATTTTATTAAATATTTCATCTGTTATTGTTGGAATAATTTCTTTTTCTAATAAATCAGTTTCTGCTTGTTGTAATGATAAAGAAGCATTAAAATCGAAATTACGGGTAACATCAAATTCTTGAGTCTTATTTTGAACATTATCTTTCAACACAATATGCACCGTTACAGTTAATCTATTGGTTTGGGTTTGAGAATTACTAATTCCAACAGTTTGTGAAGGATCATAGTTACTTATATAACCAGATAAAACAAAGTTGGCTTCTTCATTATTTGTTCTAAGCAATTTTGTTTGGTTGATAATTTTTTGTTGAATTTTATCAGTAAGCTTAACACTTAATTGAGGATTAATATACCTTGCTTTATTTTCTATAAAGCCAATTTTTATTGTTTTATATTTTGAATAATCTACAGATACATCTCGAAAAGAATATACACCACATGATGTAATTAATATAACTATAAATAAAAGTATTAAGTTTAGTGTATTATATTTTTTAAGGAGTTTCAAATCAGTTTTTTGTAAATATGACTGTATTATTTGAAGATAAGTAGAAGTGTGAAAAAATAATTTTTTATTACTAAATATATTAGTATATTTGTACCAAATTTATTAGCCATGAGTTACGCAGGAAAAAACTTTCGGTATTTACGAAAATTAAAAGGTTTTACTCAAGAAGAGTTTGCCAATAAAATAGAAGTGAAACGTTCTTTAATTGGTGCTTATGAAGAAGAACGAGCAGAACCAAAACTAGAAGCAATGGAAAAAGTTTGTAAGATGTTTAAAATTACTTTGGACGATTTAATTTTAAAAGACTTATCAACTCCAAAAGCTAGTAACTATTTAGAGGAAAGAAGAAATTTAAAAATGGCTACTACAAAAACTGGTATCATTCATTTTGTTCCTCAAAAAGCTACAGCTGGCTATATGTCTGGATATGAAGACCCAGACTTTTTAGATGAACTTAATACTTTTACTTTACCAATGCTAACGGCTGGTAATTATAGAGCTTTTGAGATTATAGGAGATAGTATGATGCCTACACCAAGTGGTAGTGTTATAGTTGGTGAGAAAGTTGACGACTTTGAAGAAGTGAAAACTTCAAATACTTATGTTGTATTATCAAAGAATGATGGTGTTGTTTATAAAAGAATTTTGAAGAATAATAAAACAAAAAATAAAGTTACTTTGGTTAGCGACAACCCAAGTTATGAGCCTTATCAAGTAAGTACTGATGATGTGTTAGAAATGTGGAAAGCAATTTACATTTTACAAAAAGCTGGTAACATTCATCGATGGGATGTGAATCAACTTGCAGGTATAGTAAATAATTTACAACAGCAAGTTGCTGATTTACAGAAGAACATCAATTAATAAAAAAAACAACAAATAATTTTATTGTTTTTAATTTTTTATTCCTATACCTTTAGATTCATATTAGTTGCAGCGATGCAGCTCCATAAAGCAGGTGATATTTCCTGTATTGAAAAGTGAGGAAGACAGTATCTGCCTCACTTTTTCTTTTAACTTAATATACTTCTACTAATTACTATTCTTTGTACTTCACTAGTACCTTCATAAATCTGAGTAATTTTTGCATCACGCATTAAACGCTCAACATGGTATTCTTTCACAAAACCATACCCACCATGTATCTGAACAGCTTCAGTGGCTGTCCACATAGCAGTTTCACTGGCATATACTTTTGCCATGGACGAACTCAAAGTATAATCAATATTATTATCCTTTTCCCAGGCGGCTTTCAGGCATAATA
>JAYVBS010000155.1:0-7237 GCA_043750315.1 Chitinophagaceae bacterium | reverse complement strand
TGTTAAATGCTGTGAATTTATTATTAGTAGCATTTAGCAAAATGCATCATGGGGCTGTTTATGCAGCAAACAAATCTTCAATAATAGGTACAGATGCACAACTATTTGTTTTCTTTATTATGGTTGTTGCAGCAGCTGAAGTTAGTGTTGGATTGGCAATTATTGTTATGTTATATAGAAACACACATAGTGTAGATATTAACTTTTTGAATAGACTTAAAAACTAGCTTGAGAATTATGAATGAAGAATTAAGAATTATGAATGATATTTTTTCTAACTCTTAATTTATAACTCATAACTCAGAATTGATTTATAATATGAATACATTAGTTTACTTTATTCCTTTGTTTCCTTTAATTGGATTTCTATTACTTGGATTAGGAAGAAGATCACTCTCTAAAACTGTTACTACTTTAGTAGGTTGTGGAACTATACTTGTTTCTTTTATAATAAGTGTTGTATTGTTTTTAAATGTAAAGAATTCTGGTGCTATGGAAGTAAATTCTTTATTTACTTTCATTCAATCTGGTAATTTAAAAATTGATTTTGCTTTTCAACTAGATCAACTTTCTTCTCTCTTTCTTTTAATTATTACTGGTGTTGGTTTTTTAATTCATTTGTATTCTTCAGCTTACATGCATAATGAAACTTCAGATCATTTTGCTCGATATTTTGCTTACCTGAACTTATTTGTTTTCTCTATGTTATTATTGGTTTTAGGAGCAAACTATGTAATTATGTTTATAGGTTGGGAAGGCGTTGGACTTTGTTCTTATTTATTAATTGGATATTGGTTCAAGAATAATAATTACAACTATGCTGCTAAAAAAGCATTCATCATGAATCGAATTGGCGATTTAGGATTTTTACTTGCAGTATTTTGGTTAGTGAATAAATTAGGTACAGTAAGTTATAGTGAAGTATTTGCAATTGCCAATCAACTTTCAACTTTTGATGTTACTGCAATCACAATGTTATTGTTTGTTGGTGCAATGGGCAAATCTGCTCAAATTCCTTTGTATACTTGGTTGCCAGATGCAATGGCTGGTCCAACTCCAGTTTCAGCATTAATACATGCTGCAACAATGGTTACAGCTGGTATTTATATGATAGCACGTAGCAATGTTTTATACAACATGAGTGAATTCACAATGCATGTTGTTGCGATTGTTGGTTTAGCAACTGCATTGTTTAGTGCAACAATTGCTATTAAACAAAATGATATTAAAAAAGTGTTGGCTTATTCTACAGTGAGTCAATTAGGATATATGTTTTTAGGTTTAGGTGTTGGAGCCTATACGGGTGCTGTGTTTCATGTAATGACTCATGCTTTTTTCAAAGCTTTATTATTCTTAGGAGCAGGTTCTATAATTCATGCATTGCATCATGAACAAGATATTAGAAACATGGGTGGTTTAAAGAAAAAACTTCCAATCACTCATTTAACATTTTTATTAGGATGTGTTGCCATTGCTGGTATTCCTCCATTTAGTGGGTTCTTTTCAAAAGATGAAATTTTAGCTGCTGCATATGCTCATAACCCAATTTATTGGGTGCTTGGCGTTGTAGGTGCTGCTATGACTGCTTTCTATATGTTTCGATTATATGCTACAACTTTCTTGGGAACCTTTAGAGGAACACCAGAAAAGGCAAGTCATATTCACGAATCACCAAAATCAATGACTTATCCTTTAATTATTTTAGCCATTTTAAGTGTTGTTGGAGGATTAGTTGGTGTTCCAGAAATTTTGGGAGGCACACATCAATTACATCACTTTTTATCATCTGTTTTAGTGAGTGAAAAAGCTCATCAAATTTCACATAACACTGAATGGATGCTGATGGGAATTTCAGTAATTATTGCAACTTTAGCAATTTTATTTGCACTAAATAAATTCAGTAAAAAACCAGAATTAAAAGATGCCGAAGGTTTTGGAAAAATACTTTCTAATAAATGGTATGTTGATGAGTTGTATGATAAAATAATTGTTAATCCATTAAATATTGTAGCAACTTTCTTTAAAAATGTGGTTGAAAAAAGTGGAATTGATGGGGCTGTAAATGGTGTTGGAAAATTTGTTTTGTACGGCTCTCGTCAAATAAGATTATTACAAAATGGACAAGTAGGAACTTATATTTTATTTATGGTTTTAGCTTTTGTTGTGATGATGTTGATTTGGATTAATGATGGATATATTTATAGGGTTATTACAAATTTGTTTTAAAAAATATTGAAGAAATAATGTTGTCATATTTATTATTATTAATTCCTTTTTTTGGTGCATTAACTACTTTTTTAATTAAAGATGAAAAGTTAGCAAAAATTAATGCTTTATTTGTTTCATTAGCAACTTTAATTGTTTCTATTTTAGGGTTATTTAATACAGTAGAATTGTCTTTTACTACACCATGGATTAGTTCATTGGGTAGTAATTTTTCTTTAAAGCTAGATGGTTTAAGTAAAATGCTTTGCTTATTAAATGCTCTTTCACTTCCATTAATTATTTTATCAGTAAAAGAAAATAGTTATCAAAAAGCATCAAATTTTTGGGGTTTAATGTTATTGATGCAAGTTGGAATTATGGGCGTATTTTTAGCTAGCGATGCTTTATTGTTTTACTTCTTTTGGGAGTTAGCATTAATTCCTGCTTACTTTTTATCGTCTATTTGGGGAGGAGAAAAAAGAATTCAAGTTACGATCAAATTCTTTATTTACACATTTGCTGGTTCATTAATTATGTTGATTGGAATTATTTATTTATACCTTCAAACTCCAGGCAATCATTCATTTGCTATTCAAGACTTTTATAATTTAAAACTTGAAGCTAAACAACAAAACATAGTTTTTGCTTTAATGTTTATTGCCTTTGCAATTAAAATGCCCATTTTTCCATTACATACTTGGCAGCCCGATACATATGAGCAAGCTCCAACTCCAGTAACTATGGTATTAAGTGGGGTTATGGTTAAAATGGGGATTTATGCTGTGCTTCGTTGGTTAATTCCAATTGTTCCAGATGCAGCAAATACCCATTCAAATTTTGTTATTATTCTTTCTGTAATAGGAATTTTATATGCCTCGTTAATTGCAATTATGCAAGATGATATGAAACGTTTAGTTGCCTATTCTTCTATTGCTCATATTGGACTTATGTGTGCAACAATATTTTCTAATACTCATATTGGCACCACTGGTGTTTTTGTTCAAATGTTTAATCATGGTATTAATATTATAGGTTTATGGATTGTAGTTGATGTAATTGAAAAGCAATTAGGCACTCGTAAGTTTAGTGAATTGGGTGGCTTGGCACAAAAAGCACCCACATTAGCAATATTTTTTGTAGTAATTGCTTTAGCCAATATTGCTTTGCCTTTAACAAATGCTTTTGTTGGTGAATTTTTAATGTTCAGTGGGTTATTTAAATATAACATTTGGATGGCTGCAATTGCTGGTATCAGTATTATTTTAGCAGCAGTTTATACATTAAATATGGTTCAAAAAATATTTTTTGGAAATACTGTTTTGCTTACAACTAACGCAATTGATATTGGTTGGAATTTGAAATTTGTATTAAGTATTATTGTAATATTAATATTGGTTTTAGGCGTGTATCCAATGCCATTATTAAATTTAATGGGTAAATAAAGTGATACAGTTGAAGGGTGCGACACCACTAAAGTTGATAGTAGTAAAGCAGTTTGGACAAAAAAATTATTAGTCTTTTTTCTTTAAGTTCAAAAGTTGAATTTAAAGTTAACGTTTAAGAAATATGAATACAATTATTGTTTCTGGTTTATTGGGTGTTTTAATGATGTTTAGTGGAATTTTTACCACTAATAAACAAACAATTAAAAACATTGCAATTGTTGGTTTAGTTTTTTTATTACTTGCAAATATTCTTGGCACATATGGAATTTGGAATATAGTGATAGATACTAAAGGAATGCTTGAATTCACTAAATTCGGCATGTTCTTTAATTCAATTATTATTTTCTCCAGCTTAATGTATGTATTGCTGTCTGGCAATGATATTGTTGAAGTAGGAAATTATGCTGCCGAATATTTTGCACTCATATTTTTCATATTATGTGGGGTTTCAATTTTATCTTCTTACAATAATTTATTGATGTTGTTTTTAGGTGTAGAAATTATGACAATTCCATTATACATTCTTGCTGGCACAGATAAGAAGAATTTAAAAAGCAATGAAGCGTCTTTAAAATATTTTTTAATGGGTGCTTTTTCTACATGTATTATGTTAATGGGAATTGCATTAATGTATGGTGTTTCAGGAAACTTTAATGTGTTTTATGAAATTACATTAACTGCTCTTACAACTAAAAATCATGGAATTTTATTACCGTTAGGACTACTATTTATTTTTGCATCAATGTTATTTAAAGTGAGTGCTGCTCCATTTCATTTCTGGACTCCAGATGTATATGACGGTTCACCTTCGGTATTTACATCATTTATGTCAACCATTGTTAAAGTTGCAGGTTTCATAGCTTTTATTAAATTGTTTGAAGGAAGATTTGTTCAATTGCAATCCTCATGGAAACTGCTATTACCATTGGTAATTATTGCAACATTACTTATCGGAAATATAACTGCAGTTTTTCAACAAAGTGTAAAAAGAATGTTGGCTTATAGTAGTATAGCTCAAGCTGGCTTTATGTTATTTGCTTTGTATAGTAATAACGAAACATCAAGAGAAGGCATTTTATTATATAGCATAGCTTATTGTTTAGCAACAATTGGTGTTTTTAGTATTTTAGTAAAAATGAAAGATTATACTTTTGATGGCTTTATTGGTTTGGCAAAGACTCAACCAATTTTAGCAGCATCAAATACAATCTTTTTATTATCGCTTGCTGGAATTCCATTGACTGCTGGATTTTTTGCAAAATATTATATGTTGGTCTCAGCTATTCAATCACACAATGCTATTTTCTTAGTAATTGTTGCTGTTCTTTTTGCAGCTGTTAGTGTATATTATTATTTTAGAGTTATTCAAGCCATGTATTTTAAACAGGGCAATGCAGAAGTGAATACTATTTCAACTGAATTTAAATTAGGGTTAATTGTTATGGCTGCTTTAATTATTTTATTTGGTATCATGCCAAATATGTTATTGCAATGGTTGTATTTCTAAGATTTTTATTATTTTAATGCATTTAAATATTTCAGAAAAACATTTAAGTAAATACACTTTACTTTTGTTCTTATTTTTATAATATGTCCAAAGCGTCAATACCACAAGGAACCAGAGATTTTAGTGCAGAAGTAATTCGGAAAAGAAATTTCATTTTTAATATTATAAAATCTGTTTTTGAATTATATGGTTATGAGCCTTTAGAAACTCCAACCATGGAGAATCTAGAAACACTTATGGGAAAATATGGAGAAGAAGGTGATAAATTAATTTTTAAAATTTTGAATAATGGCTTAGAGCATGAATCAAAAAAAGAGAAAGCAAAACAAGATTTCGACAAAGTTTTAGAAGGAAAAAACGTAACTACAATTACAGAAAGAGCACTTCGTTACGATTTAACCATACCTTTTGCTCGTTATGTTTCTATGAATCATGGTAAACTAACTTTCCCTTTTAAAAGATATCAAATACAACCAGTTTGGCGTGCAGATAGACCACAAAGAGGAAGGTACAGAGAGTTTTATCAGTGTGATGCTGATGTAGTTGGAAGTACAAGTTTGATTAATGAAGTTGAGCTCATTAATATTTATGCAACTGTTTTCAGAAAATTAAATATAGATGTTGAAATAAAATTAAATAGTAGAAAAATTTTACAAGCCCTAGCAGAAGTTTCTGGTGGAGTTAATAAAATGATAGATATAACAACTATAATTGATAAGCTTGATAAAATTGGATTAGAGAAAGTAAAAAATGAACTAAAAGAAAAGCAACTTAGCAATGAACAGATTCTAAAAATTGAAACTTATCTTTTAATTGAAGGTTCAAATGCCGAAAAAATTAATCAACTTTCTTTATTATTTGGAGATAATAAAACAGGCAAAAGTGGTATTGCTGATATTGAATATATTTTAGATTATCAATCTCATTCCAATTTAAAAATAGATTTTACATTAGCTCGTGGATTAAATTATTATACTGGAATAATTTTCGAAATCAAAGCTGCTTATGTACAAATCGGTAGCATTGGTGGTGGTGGAAGATATGATAATTTAACAGCCTTATTTGGTGTGCCAAATATACCAGGTGTAGGAATTAGTTTTGGTGTAGATAGAATTTATGATGTAATGGATGAGTTAAACCTTTTTCCAGACGATATTCAAACTTCTACTAAAATATTATTCTTCAATCTTGGCGAAAATGAAAGTCGTAAAGCATTTCAAATACTACAGCAACTTAGAGATCTGGGTATTGGAGGAGAACTATTTTTAGAAAACTCAAAGTTCGATAAACAATTTAAATATGCAGAAAAAAAAGGAATTCCTTTTGTTGCCATTTTAGGAAGTAAAGAATTAAACGAAGGAAATTTTTTACTAAAGAATTTAAACACTGGTGAACAAGTTGCTATTGAATATGACGATCTACAACCTTTACTAGAAACAATATAATTAAGATTATGTTTATTTATAATGTTACCATAAAACTGCAATGGAGTATTCATGTAGCTTGGTTAAAATGGATGCAAGAAAAACATTTGAATGATGTAATGTCAACAGAATGTTTTACAAAATATCAGTTTGTACGTTTATTAGAAATTGATGAAGAGGAAGGACCAACTTATGCTATTCAATATTATTGTGACTCTAAAGCTCAATATAATCAATATATAGAAAAGTTTGCACCTAAACTAAGGCAAGATGGATTAAACTTATTTGGAGATAAAATGATAGGTTTTAGATCACTAATGCAAATTGTGCATTAACTGTGGAAAGATTTTAGTCTTTAATTTCATCTAAATAATTCTACAAATTAGTAAAACCCTTTGATAGTATAAGTTTCAAGCTATAGGTTTCTGTAATTCAATATGGTAAAGACTTTCGTTAAACTTCAATCAATTTAAAAGATTAAAAAATGAATGTATTTTAGAATACAAACCTTGTTGAATAAGGCTTCCATAAAATATTTTTAACAATATTAAATTTATTTTAATTGGGAAATATTTTAAAGCATATATATTTGTTGTTGTTAATTAACTAATAAAAAAAATAAGTATGAACAAAGCTGAATTAATTGCAAAAATTGC
>JAYVBS010000154.1:0-3114 GCA_043750315.1 Chitinophagaceae bacterium | reverse complement strand
AATGGATTTACAAATGCCAGTTATGGATGGTATTGAAGCTACTAAAACTATTAGAGAAAAATATAATATAAAAATACCCATTATTGCATTAACTGCTTTTGCAGCAAAAGGAGATAGGGAAAGATTTTTAGAAGCAGGAATGAATGATTATTTATCAAAACCCTTTAACGAAAATGATTTGTTAAATGTAGTAGCAAAATGGTTAAATAAAAAAGTATTGCCTAAACAAAAATCTTCCAACGAAGTTGCCTCTACTCAGTTATATAATTTGGCAAAACTTAAAAATATTTCAAACGGAAATAAAGAGTTTGTAAATAAAATGGTTGTTTTATTTATTGATCAAAGTTCTAAAATAATATCAGAAATTAAGGAAGCATTTAAAGCCAGCGAAATAGAAAAGGTAAATAAACTGGCTCATAAAATAAAACCTTCTTTAGATACAATGGGTTTAGATTCTTTGAAAGACGTAATAAGAGAAATAGAAATTTATCCAAATAACACAGCCAAAAATTTCAATCTCGAACTAGCAATTGAACAAATCGATAAAAAAATTATTGAAGTAAATAAGCAATTGAAATTGGATTTTAAGTTATAGATTTATTTTTTTTTAACCGCAAAAGAAAAATTATTGTTTTCCATTTTATAGAAAATATTGCAATTTATAGAATAATTGTAAATCAAATTAATTTCTAATTAATTGATTTTCAATAAAATATATTTTGGCATTAGTTTGGCCAAGTCTAACAAAATAAAACTCATGAATAATTTACTGAACAAACAAATTTTTATTGTTGATGACGATCCGTTTTGGAGTTCGATACTTCATCAAATTCTAACAGAATTGGGCTACGCTAATATTTTACTATATGAAAATGGAAATGATTGTATGAGTAATCTTCATTTAAATCCTGATATTATTTTTTTAGATTATCAAATGGAAGGATTTGATGGCTTAGAAGTATTAAAACAAATTAAAAGTGTTAACGAAAACATTGAAGTAATTTTTAATACATCTATTGAAGATTTAAATGTTGCAATGAATGCTATTACTTTGGGTTCTTTTGAATATTTATTAAAAGGAAACGCAACAAAAAAAGATGTTCAAAAAATTATAGAAAATACTTTTAATAAAAAGTTGCAATAAAGTTTTTACAAAAATGCCTTTTACTTTTTCTCATCCTGCTATTGCAATTCCATTATTAAAATTGAAATATAAATTTTCCATTACAGCTTTAGTAATTGGAAGTTTGGTACCAGATTTTGAGTACATTTTTCAAATGCAATTTGTAGATAACCTTGGTCATCATTTAAAAGGAATCTTTTTATTTGATTTGCCAGCTGGTATTTTATTGTGTTATTTTTTTCATTACATCATTCGTAATGCATTCATTACACATTTGCCATCATCAATCTATAAATATTTTAGTGGATATATCAGTTTTAGTTGGAATGATCATGTACTGAAAAATAAAATGAACATTCTTATTTCATTATTAATTGGAATAGTTTCACATTTATTATGGGATTCCTTCACCCATTACGATGGTGGAATTGTTTTAATGTTTGAGCCTCTAAAAGAAAATGTGAACTTGTTTCTTTTTCAAATACCAGTGTATATTCTTTTGCAATTAATTAGTAGTTTTATTGGCTTAGCTTTTATTGCACAGTTTATTTATAGTAAAAAAGATAAGAGTGAAGTAAAAATAAACACAGGGTATAATATCAACTACTGGATATTATTTTTATTATTTTTTTTGATAATACTAGTTTTCAGAATTGTAATAAGTAAATATCAAGTTAGTCTTTGGGATGTTCTATTATTTATAATTGGAAGTTTATCTTACGCTTTAATAATAACATCATTATTATTTTTTAAAGCGAATAAAAATATTATTCAGGAATAATGGCAGTTTCAATAAACTTATCGAGTCCAGTTGTTGCAACCCATTTTTCTACAACAGAGTTCTTTTTATAAATGAGAATTAGTTTTTGAGAAGATTTTTCTAAAGTATAAAAACTATTGATAATTTCATTAATACCAGAAAGATCAGTTTCAACAACATCTTTGGTATCTAAATAAATAATGTCATATTTACTTTTTAAATACTTTGTTATTTCTTTACGTAAGTCATCTGTTTCTGTGGCTGTTAAACGATTACTGATTTTTATTTTCAAACAATCTTTTTTATGACCTCTTATTTTAAAAATTTCACTATTAATACTCATACAAAATATTTATTTTCTTTTAAGTTATTCAATGTTATACTAATTGTTTTTTTTACAATGCTTTTATCTTTTAGCAAAGCACAAACTATAACAAATATAATACCTCTTACACAAGAAATACGAGAGCAGTTTATACAAAAAGCAACAGCGTTTAGAAAAAGCGAAAACTATACAGCTGCTGTAATTGAACTAGATTCTATTTTAATTGCTAATCCTAAAGATGCTCCAATACTATTGTTTAAAGGCGATATTTTATTGCAAAATAAACAATTTGCAAATGCTGTAGAAACTTATAAAAAATTAATTCTGCTTAACTACGAACCTACAATTGCTAATATAAATTTATCCTATGCATTGTTTATGAATCATCAGCCAGTAAATGCTTTACAATTTGCTGAAAAAGCTTATTTACAAAACGATTCAAACACCAATGCCATTGTAAATTATTTTAATGCTATGCTATGGAATGTTAAAACAAAACCTGCAGAAATATTTTTAATTAAACAACAAAGCAAATTAACTAAGGCTGAATTTTTAGTTTTAAAAGCTAGATTATTTACAACTTCTGGCGATTTTAAAAATGGGTTAAACTACTACGATAGTTTAGTAAATACTTATCCAAACAAATATTATGTACAAGAATATGCTGAAGTATTAGTTGGTAAAAAAGAGTTTAATGAAGGAAAAAAAGTTTTTGAAAAAGGCGAAAACTACTTTTCTCTAAACGAAAAAAATAGCTTTAACGAAAAAATAAAAGCAGCAGAATTAAATCAGGTTGGTACAGATTTTACTTATTTTAAAGATGTTGCAAGTAATGTTAATATAACTAATAGTATTTGGTATAAACAGAAAGAAAATAAAATTTATCGATTTGGTGTTAGGGCAAGT
>JAYVBS010000153.1:0-7248 GCA_043750315.1 Chitinophagaceae bacterium | reverse complement strand
AGGTATTAATGAAACTAATTTACAGACAATCTGGAAATAATTGTTATGAAATTATTAAAGATTATAAAGGTGGCTTTTCAGCGGTTTTCTACCAAACTATTGCACTAATTGTTGGCACTAATTTAAAACAGAATTATGAAGCACAAGGAAAAGATAATGAAGTTGAACAAATAGTTCAGGAGGTTGAAAGAATGTATGGGCTTAGAGGATGATATGAATTATGAATGATGAATTATGAATTGATATGATTATGTAAAATATACATGAATTCATTTCTTTGAATCATTCTAGCTCCAAAACTTTCTAAATATTCTGTATAAATCTGACAATCAATTATCACAATTCCTTCAGATTTCAACACTTCAATATATTTTGCAAAGGCAAATTTGCTGGCATTTGATTTCTTAGAAAACATACTTTCTCCAAAAAATATTTTACCAATTTTTATTCCATATAATCCTCCAACTAATTTGTTATTTAACCAAGATTCTGCCGAAAATGCATAACCCATTTGATGTAATTTTTCATAAACTTTTATCAACTCATCATTTATCCAAGTCCCATCTTGATTGAATCTAGGGATATTTTTACAGCACTGCATTACATCAACAAATGAAGTATTTACTTTAAAAACAAATTGATTTTTTTTGAGTGATGATTGAAGCGATTTGCTAATTTTTATTTCGTTAGGGAATAAAACAAATCTTGGATCTGGATTCCACCACAAGGGCAAATCACCATCATACCAAGGAAAAATACCACTTTTATAGGCTAACAATAATCTTTCAACAGAAATATCTCCACCTATAGCTAATAATCCATCACTTAAAGCTTCTTCTGGTTTTGGAAACCACAGTTTATTATCGAGTACAGCAACTGACAATTATTTAATTATTTAAACCAACGCCAAACATCTAAGCCAAGAGCGTAAGCCATAAGCCCTTACAGAAAAATCATACCTACAGTTTGAGCATATTCCATAAACTTATCAGATGGTTTTCGTCCAGTAATCATTTCTACTAATGTAAATAATGCATGACCACCATCTAAACCTGGAATTGGTAAAAGATTCATAAATGCTAATATGATAGAGAAGATAGCAGTCAAAGTCCAAAAGCTTTGCCAATGCCAGCTTCCACCAAATGTATTTGCAATGCTAAATACACTACCTAACGAATCTTGTGCTTTTACTTTGCCTTTAAATAGTTGACCCAAACTGGTTATATATTTATCGAGGGTAGAAAAACATTTTTTTGTTCCTACAGAAATTGATTGTAGAAATGTGTATTTTTTAACTGTTGTTCCTAAAAGTTCTTCTACAGATTTTGAAGAAACACCCATTAAACCATTTTCACTTAATTGAACAGAAGTTTGAATTGTATCCTTTCCGTTTCTTAAAACTGCAATGTGTAAAGGTGTATTTGATAACCCTTTTTTCAACTGAAAATATTCATTAGTATATTCTATTGAAGTGCCTCTTACAGCAATAACTTGATCTCCTTTTAATAAACTTCCACTTATAATTTTACATTGAGGACTCACAGAATCTATTAAGTATGGAACTCGAGGTTCTATAAAACCATTTAAACGGCTTTTATTTAAATCATTTACAAAATCATCTGGCACATTCAGTTCTATTGTTTTTCCTGAACGATCTACGGTAATTTTTTTAGCATCATTTAAAGCTATTTCACTTCCAATAGTATTAAAATTTTCAATTTTTCTTCCATCAATAAAAACAATTTTGTCTCCTGTTTCAATGCCAATTTTTCTGGCTAAGGAATCGGCATAAACACCATATTTAATATTTTTATTAGGAACATATTCTTCTCCCCAATACCACATGATACCTATGAATATTACAATAGCTAGAAGTATGTTTACAACAATTCCACCAAGCATAATAATTAATCTTTGCCAGCTTTTTTTTGATCGAAATTCATACGGTTGAGGTGGAAGTTTCATTTGTTCTTTATCCATACTTTCATCAATCATTCCACTAATTTTTACATATCCACCAAATGGAATCCAACCAATACCCCATTCTGTATCTCCTTTCTTTACTTTGAATAAACTAAACCAAGGATTAAAAAATAAATAAAATTTTTCAACTCTACATTTAAACCAACGAGCTGGTATAAAATGGCCTAACTCGTGTAGAACTACTAAAATGGAAAAAGATAAAATAAACTGACCAGTTTTAACTAAAATACTGCTCCAATCAATTGCTAATAAAGTCATATGATATTTAAATAAAAAAGTAAATTATAATTTTATGATATTGGCTGCGAAACTACGTGCTTCTGCATCGCTTTCAAACAATTCTTCAATGGTTGGGTTTTCTATAAAAGGGATGGTATGAATGACTTTATCTATCACATCTGTTATGTCTAAAAAACCAATTCTATTTTTTAAAAATGCATAAACTGCTATTTCATTTGCTGCATTTAACAAGCAAGGTATGTTTCCTCCTTTTTCTAATGCTTCTTGTGCTAATGCCAAATTTCTAAAAGTTTTAATATCTGGCTCGTCAAAATTTAAAGTGTTAGGATGTTTAAAATTATATCGAGGAAAATTATTTTGAATTCTATTCGGATAAGCCAAGGCATATTGTATGGGCAATTTCATATCGGGTAAACCCATTTGAGCTTTAATGCTTCCATCTTCAAATTGCACCATACTATGAATAATACTTTGTGGGTGAATAACAACTTGAATTTGTGCTGGCTTAAGATTAAACAACCATTTGGCTTCAATCATTTCAAGCCCTTTATTCATAAGCGTTGCAGAGTCAATGGTTATTTTAGCACCCATACTCCAATTAGGATGTTGCAATGCATGTTCTCTTTTTACATTAACTAAAAAATTAGGTTTTTTCCCTAAAAATGGGCCACCACTTGCAGTAAGAATTATTTTTTCGATTTTGTTTCTTGTTTCTCCAACTAAACATTGAAAAATAGCTGAATGTTCACTATCTACAGGAATGATGGGCACTCTTTTTTCCAAAGCTTTTTTCATGATAATGTCACCTGCAATCACCAATGTTTCTTTGTTAGCTAAAGCAATAGGTTTGCCTTGCTCCACTGCTGCAATTGTTGGTTTTAATCCTGCATAACCAACAATTGCTGCCAACATCATATCGTAAGTATCAAAAGCAGCAACTTCTTCTAATGCTTTTTCTCCTGAAAATACTTTAACGGAAGTATTTGCAAGTGCCTCTTTAACTTTTATGTATTTGGATTCGTCACCAATAACAATACAATTTGGATTAAATTTTTGTGCTTGTTGAATTAATAAATCTGCATTGGTTTGAGCCGTTAAAATTTCGGCACAAAATTTTTTAGGGTTTGCTTCTATAACATCTAATGCTTGTGTGCCAATAGAACCTGTTGAACCAAATATTGCAATTCGTTTTTGGGAAGATGTAGACATGTTCTGTATCATGTGTTGCAATATTAATTAAATTCAACTACTTATTGCTGTTGCATTTTGTTAATACATTAAGAATTATAGCCAATTGCTAAATCTAAAACTTGTTGCATGGTTTTTACGTAATGAAATTTTAAACCTTTTATGAAGTTACTATCAATTTCTTCCACATCTTTTTGGTTTTGATAACACATGATAATTTCTTTTAATCCTGCACGTTTGGCTGCCAATATTTTTTCTTTAATTCCACCAACTGGTAACACTTGACCACGTAAAGTAATTTCACCAGTCATTGCTAAAAATGGCTTCACTTTTTTGTTAATAAATGCAGATGTTAAAGCTGAAAGCATTGTTATGCCAGCACTTGGGCCATCTTTAGGTGTAGCACCTTCTGGCACATGAATATGAATATTTTTTGTATTGAACAACTCAGGATTAATGCCTAGTTTTTTATAATTAGCTTGTAAATATGTTAGAGCTGTTGAAGCACTCTCCTTCATTACATTTCCTAAATTACCAGTTAATTTCAATTCTCCTTTACCATTGCTTAAGGCAACTTCAATAAAAAGAATATCACCCCCAACATAAGTCCAGGCTAACCCAACTGCAACGCCAGGCATATTAGCTGTTTTATATATTTCGTTACTATATCTGGGTTTGCCAAGAATATTTTCTACATCTCCAGAAGAAACTGTTGGTTTAATTTTACCTTTTGAAGCATATTTTTTAGCCAAGTTTCGCATAATAGAAGCTATTTGTCTATCTAATTCTCTAACACCACTTTCTCTAGTATGATTTTCTACAATCTTTTCTAAAACGGCATCTGAAACTTTAATATTCAATTTATCTAAGCCATGTGCTTCTTTTTGTTTAGGCAGAAGATGACGTTTTGCAATTTCAACTTTTTCTTCTATAGCATAACCACTCAAATCAATTATTTCTAATCGATCTCTTAATGCTGGTTGAATATTTTGTAAATTATTGGCAGTTGCTATAAACAAAACTTTACTTAAATCATATTCCATCTCTAAATAATTGTCGTAAAAATTATTGTTTTGTTCTGGGTCTAAAACTTCTAATAAAGCAGATGATGGATCTCCACGAAAATCGCTTCCAATTTTATCTATCTCATCTAAAATCATAACTGGATTACTGCTTTTACATTTACGAATGTTTTGTAACACTCTACCAGGCATTGCACCAATATAAGTTTTTCTGTGACCACGAATTTCACTTTCATCATGCAATCCACCTAAACTTAAACGAGTATATTTTCTACCAACTGCATGTGCTATGCTTTTGCCTAATGAAGTTTTGCCTATTCCTGGAGGACCCACAAAACAAAGTATTGGGCTCTTCATATCTCCTTTAAGTTTTAGTACAGCTAAATATTCTAAAATTCTGCTTTTAATTTTTTGCATACCATAATGATCTGCATCTAAAACTTTTTTGGCATTATTTAAATTATAATTATCGTCTGTATATTCTTGCCAAGGAAGTTCTAGCATTAAATCGCAATGATTATACACTACCGAATAATCTGGTGTTTGAGGGTGCATACGTTCTAATTTAGCAATATTACTATCGAACATTTTTTTAGCATTCTCAGGCCATTTTTTTGCTTCCCCTTTCTTTTTTAAATCTGCAATTTCACGTTCATTATTTTCTCCTCCTAACTCATCTTTAATGCTCTTCATCTGTTGTTGAAGAAAATAATCTCTTTGTTGCTTATCAATCTCTAATCGAGTTTTGTTTGAAACTTTTTCTTTAAGTTCAGCAAATTGCAATTCTTTATGCAAAAGTTCAATGAGTTTTTCTGCTCGAGATTTTATATCATTATTCTCTAATAAACTTTGTTTTTGTGCAATGTCATTATTTAAATTACTGCAAACAAAATTTATAAGGAAAGATGGGCTTTCAATATTCTTTAAAATGATAGAAGCTTCTGTAGGTAAATTTGGTGAAAGTTGAATGATTTGAGATGCAATATCTTTTATTGTTTCAATTTGTGCTTTTAGGTTATCGTCTTTTTCAACTTCAATATCATCAACCTTAACAATATTTGCTACAAAATAAGGTTCAGTTGAAATAACAGATTTTATTTCAAATCTTCTTTTTCCTTGTATGATGATGGTAGTTCCTCCATCTGGCATTTTGATAAGCTTAATAATTTTGGCAATTGTGCCAACTTTACATAAGTCTTTTACTTCTGGGTCTTCAATTTCTGTGTCTTTTTGAGAAACAACACCAATTAATTTGTCTCCTTTATAAGCATCATTTACAGCTTTAATACTTTTATCTCTCCCAACAGTTATTGGCAAAACTACACCAGGAAATAACACGGTATTTCGCAACGGAATTAAGGCAATTGATTCAGGAACAACTACATCCTTTTCATTTTCATCGTTTTCAGACAATGGAATTATTGGCATAAAATCATTCTCATCTCCTTGCAAAAAAAATTTCTTCTCGTTCATTATATTGATTCTAAATTCTAAAATAAAGGGTGCTAAGGTAGGTCAATATTAATGCCATTAAAAGATTAACTTCTTTTGAGTACAAAATGGCAGATATATTATAAAATAATATTAAAAACCAGTTTCTAGCAATTAGTTTTGAAAATTATAGATTAACAAACTTTGAGTTGATTTTTTAAATGATTGATAAAAGAGAAATATTAAAAAAAAATTGGGGTTTTGATTCTTTTAAAGGGCTTCAAGAAAATATTATTGAGGCTGTTTTAGAGGATAAAGATGTTTTAGCCCTTTTACCAACTGGCAGTGGTAAATCTTTATGTTTTCAAGTACCTGCTTTAATGAAAGAAGGAATGTGTGTGGTTGTTTCTCCTTTAATAGCTTTAATGAAAGATCAAGTAACCAATTTACAGAAACGAGGTATTAGTGCTATTGCTTTAAACAGTAATTTAAGTTATAAAGAAGTGATACAAGTTTTAGATAATGCCACACAAAATCATTACAAATTTTTATATGTTTCTCCTGAAAGATTAGAAAGCAAAATTTTTAAAGAATATATTGCTGATTGCAAAATTTGTTTAATTGCAGTGGATGAAGCACATTGTATTAGTCAATGGGGTTACGACTTTAGGCCACCTTACTCAAAAATTGTTCAATTAAGAGAGCTATTTCCAAAAATTCCTATTCTTGCTTTAACAGCATCAGCAACATTAAGAGTACAAAAAGATATTGTTGAAAATTTAAAGCTGATTGAGCCACAGATATTTCAACAATCTTTTGAAAGAAATAATTTATCTTATTCTGTCTTTAAAGTAGAAAGTAAAATAAATAAACTTATTGAAATTCTAAATAATGTTTCTGGTAGTAGCATTGTGTTTTGCAAAAATAGAAAGCAAACAAGCTATGTTTCTGAATTACTGAATTTACAAAAAATAGTTACAGATTATTATCATGCAGGTTTACCTCAAGAAATTAGAAATCAAAAACAAGAAGCTTGGATAAAAAACGAAACGAGAGTTATTGTTTGTACAAATGCTTTTGGAATGGGCATAGATAAGCCAGATGTTAGTACTGTTGTGCATTATGATGCTCCTGATTGTTTGGAAAATTATTATCAAGAAGCTGGTCGTGCAGGCAGAAATGAAAAAAAAGCTTATGCAGTTTTACTTTATGAATCTAGAGATATTAAAACATTAGAAAAGCTTAGTGAAAATAGATATCCAAGTTTTTCAGAAATTAAAAGAGTTTACCAGGCTTTAGCTAACTATTTACAAATTCCTCAAGGTATTGGTGAAGGAATTTATTACAATTTTGATTTAATTGATTTTGCCAAAAAATTTAAACT
>JAYVBS010000152.1:0-7306 GCA_043750315.1 Chitinophagaceae bacterium | reverse complement strand
TAATTGAAAGTTCAAATTTTCACCAAAAAGTAATTGTGTAATGCCATAACGATCTCTTAAATCAACAAAAGTTATGCTACCAAATTTTCTAATAGTTTGTACCCAACCTGCAAGTGTAACTTCTTGGTTGTTTTGTTCAATTCTTAATTCTCCGCAAGTGTGTGTACGAAACATAAAACTGTATTATCTAAATTTTGTAAAGAAAGCAAATATAATGTGCTAAGGCAAAAGAGTAAATCCTATTATGAAAATGAAAGTTTTACTATTCTTTTTTTGGAATTTTATCTAAGAAAGGTTTTGGAAAAATGTTTGGTTTTTCTTCTAACTCTAATGCTTCGAAAGGTGTTGCAGTAAAAATCCATTTGCCATTAATCCATCTAAAACCTTCATAATCTCCATAAGGAATTAAAGTTGATTTGGTTTGAGGATCGTTGCCTTCACTAAATAATCTATCAAAAATAATAACATCAAGTTTGTCATCATAACGAATTCTAGCACCTCCATTTTTTCTGAATTCTAAACTAAATCTATAACATGGTCGTTTAGGTTTTGTAATGTCTTTATCATTATAAACAAAGCCATTATAACCAAATTGCGGTTTACCTTCTTGATTGAAGGTTAAAACGTCCAACCATTTTAGGTTTGTTCTTTCATTGTTTTCATCAGTGCCTAAAAGAGTATAATATTTTTTGTTATTGTAATTTTTTAATATTATTTTATAATACACAGCACCAATCCATCTTGTAGCTTCTCTAATTGAATCATTAGGATTATCTGTAAAGTCAGAAACATCGAACAAAGGATACAGCTTTAAACTACCATCTTTTGTATTCATTTGTATGGCACCACGTTGTCGGTAATAAGATAAATCTTTCATGATTTGCCAAGTGAAAATTCTAAAGCTAGAGTCTGGTGCATATAAAGTAGAAATATAGACAGAATCGAAAGGATAATAAAACGAATAAGGAGTTTTTAAAGCCATTACCAACGATCTGGTTAAATCTGCATCACTATTAAATCTTTGCATCCAAGAATTTGCATTGATAATACTATCTGAATGATTTTTTAATACAGTTTCAATAAGTTTAATTTGGTTGTAGTTTTCTTCAGTTAAATGCTGAGCTGCACTTAATTCAACAATGCCAACAATAAAAAATAAAACCATTAATGAACGCATGCAAAAATTTTGTATAAAATTAGGTTGCTATTAATTAAAGAAAGATGATATTCGATATTTTATGAATTCTTTAATGCTTTTGCAAAAGACAATAAATCATTAAATCTGTAATCGACGAATTCATGTGGAAATGCTGTTTGAGGATGAGTAGTTGCAAGAAAAATGGTTGTCATTCCTGCATTTCTTCCAAATTCCATATCACTTAATTTATTGCCAACCATTATTGATTTTGAAAAATCAATTGAAGGGAATTGTTTTTTTGCTTGAAGAGCCATTCCAATATTTGGTTTACGATTTATTGAATCATTGCTTAAATCTGTACAGCTAAAAATTGCATCTATTCTCCCACTATTTTCTTCTATATGTATCTTCAAATTTTTATGAATATTATCTAAATCTTCTTGGTTCATTAACTTTTTTCCAACACCACGTTGATTGGTTACAATAATAATTTTAGTGAAATGCGAATTGAATATTTGCATCCCCTCTTTCACACCATCGTAAAAAACAAATTCACTCCAATTGTAGATATAATCATTATTTTTTTCTTTATTTAACACACCATCTCTGTCTAAAAAAAGTGACCAACTATTATCTATTTGTATTGGCATATTTGAATTAATAATTTTTAAAATAAAATTGTTTTTCTTGTAATAAAGAAAACTCATCGCCATTATTTATCTTAAATAAAGTAGAGATAGATTTTTTATTCTCAAAAGCTGGTAAGTAAGCTATAAAATGTAAGTGAGGCCCAGAAGTGTAGCCTGTTTGATCACTTTCTGCAATGATATATCCCTCTTCAACAACATCTCCAGCTTGGTATTTACAGCTTTTAAACTTTAAATGCGAATAGTTTGCAATAGTTCCATCTACATGAATGATATCTATATAATTATTATATTTTAAACAAGATGGGTCAGTACAATGTTTGTTATTGTAATCAACTTGAGAAATTATCATTCCTTTTCTTGCAGCTACAACCCTTGTTCCTTTTGGCATATCAATGTCTAGTGATCTTTCTTTCTGATGTGTGTATTTACCAAAATAGCCTTGTTGAACTTGAAATTCATTACCTTTTTCGAATGGTAAACCATATTGATAATTTGAATCGTATTTTGTTAAAGTAACATCTCCAAAAGTTGAAACTACATCATAAGAATAACTAAAACCATCATTTTTATTAACTATGTTAAAATCTGTTATTTTAAATTGATTTGTTTTTGGTGGTACTAAAAAAATAAACTCATCACCATTAGATGATAAAAGATTTTTTAGTTGAAATTTAATTCTTACAGAAACCGAACAAAATTCAGAATTGTTAGCAAGAATGATAAATCCAGTATTTGTTTTCTCTGAATTAAACTCGATCTTGGGTTGAGAGAAGCTATTAAAAGAAAATGTGATTTGAAATATTATTAAAAAAACTTTCATTAAAATAATCTTGCTTCAACTATCTCGCAAATAATGTGCCCAATTAAAATATGACTTTCTTGAATACGTGGAGTAATAGTACTAGGTACATTAATTAATATATTAGAAACATCTTTCATTTTGCCACCTGAATCACCAGTAAAACCAATGGTTGTAATACCCATTTTATTTGCAGTTTCAACAGCATTAATAATATTAGTAGAATTTCCACTAGTACTAATTGCAATTAACACATCACCTTCACTACCTATGCCTTCAAGTAAACGAGAATACACAACATCAAAACTATAATCGTTGGCAACAGCTGTTAGGTATGATGAGTTGCAATGCAAAGCCTCGGCTGGCAAGGCTTTTCTGTTTTTATAAAATCTTCCAGAAAACTCAGCAGCTAAATGTTGTGCATCAGCTGCACTACCACCATTGCCACAAAACCAAACTTTCTTATTTTGTTTAAATGCATATTCAATTGCATCAATTGACTGTAATATTTTATTAAGTAAAATCTCATCTTGTAAAACCAATTCTTTTGTTTGTATAGATGAGCTAATAATATTTTTAATTTCTTGCATATAATTACTTCAGAAGTTCAAAAATACAAAGCAACTGATTTGAAGATGTTAATTTGATGATAATTGTATAATTTGATATGCTTTGTTTAAGCTTTTTAAATGATGTTCTAGTCGTTCAATATGTGTATCAGTTATAAATATTTGTGTTGATGGATGCTGTGCTACAATGTGTAATAAGTTTTTCATTCGGTGCTCGTCTAATTTTTCAAATACATCATCTAACAATAAAATAGGGTAGAAGCCTTTTTGTTCAAATAATGTTTGCCACTCTGTTAATTTTAAAGCAAAGAGTAAACTTTTTCTTTGTCCTTGCGATGCAATGGTTTTAAATTTTTGTTCGTTCAACTCAAATTCAATATCATCTTTATGAGTACCAACTGTTGTTCGTTGCACTTTAAAATCATTGCTCTGATTAGCTTTCAACAGTTCTATAAAATTTTTATTAATGAGTTGAGATTGGTAGTTTGCCATTAATTTTTCATCTGTATCAGCTATTAATTGATAATTCTCAATAACTTTTGGAAGAAAAGATTTTAGGAATGATTCTCTAACTTTAAAAATGTAATTTCCACTTGTTATAAGTTGTTCAGAAATAATGTTAAACAAAATTTCATCATATTGATGTGGATATTTTTTTAAAATACTGTTGCGTTGCAGTAAAAATTGATTGTATTTAATAATAGCACTTAAATATTCTTTATTAAATTGTGAAATAATTACATCTAAAAATTTTCTTCTTAAATCACCAGAACCAGAAATTAGTTCAACATCATCAGGGGCAATCATTACACAAGGTAATTTGCCAATGTGTTCAGAAAGTTTTGGATATTCTTCGTGATTAAATAAAAATTCTTTTTTATTATTTTCTCTGAGTATACAAGTTGTATCAATTTGTTTTTGATTTAATTCATAAAGACCAGTGATTCTAAATCCTTGTAGGTTATGATTTACATTACTTGCATCTGTTCTTGAAAAATAACTTTTAGAAAATGATAAGTAATAAATTGCATCAATCAAGTTGGTTTTGCCAACACCATTAAAGCCACAAATTCCAATGATATTTTTATCAAATTGAAAAGTTTGCTGCACATAATTACGAAAATGTGTTAATTGTAATTTTTGCAATTGTAACATCAATGCAAAATAATTAGCAAAAAATTAAAAGCTATTTTTATTTTATAGGTTATTCAATTTCTTTATATTCTTTAAACATTTTTAGTGGTTTACTTTCAACTAATTTTCTATAATCGGCCCAACTATTTAGTATAAATTGATTCATTGCTTTTACAGCTTGTTTTACTTTATCTTCTGCTTCAAAAACTAATCTTTCTTCTTGAACTCCTGGTGCAATAGTTTTACTTCTTATGGCTTGTTGTGCAGTTCTATAAACGCTTAAAATTGTTGTTTGAGGCACTTGCCCAATCCCTTGGCGGTCACTTGTTTTGCCATTAATCATCTCTCTTATTTTCTTAATTTCTTCTGTTATTTTTTTAGTGGCTTTTGTTAAAGTGTCTGCATCTTTTCCTGTTGCATCCTTAAGATTGGCATTAACTTTTGCAAGTATATCATCACATTCAGTTAATCTGTCCATTCCTTCATTTAATTTGTCTCCACTTTTTCTTAAACGATCTAACATGGCTTTTTGTGCAATTTTATATGCATTTCCATTACCAATTCTTGGATCATCTTTTACAACAAGCATAATACTATCTTTTTCTTTGTCAAATTGTAGCATCATTTTATAATTGCCTGGTAAAACTGGTAAACCTGCAGGTTCAAGTGTATTTGCACCACCACCACCTCTTCTACCTCCACTTGTACCACCAGTTTTTGGTGCACCAGCATTTCGGTATCCTTTTTCTTCAAAACCCCAATATTGACGATTGTAACCAGTATCGGCTTTCCATTTTAAGTTTCTTATTACTTGGTTTTTATCATTAAAAATTTTAACATTAATTGTATCTGAACCACCACCAGACATCATTGCATCTAATTGACTTTTGAATGCTGGCGGTATCATGTTGCCATATTTTGCCATAACTTGATCAAAGCTTAATTTGTCATCTTCAGGTGGAAAATTAAAGCCAACTCCTGCTGCAAAATCTTTTAGTTTTTGTAACCTTTCATCAACTGCAGTCGTTTTAGTGCTGTCTTTACTTTCTTTTTTTGGAAATTTATTAATAAAAAATGAAATTGGATAGCCACGCTTTTTATTTTCTGCATCCCAAATTCCCCAAGTACTCCACTCATAACCAGGAGCATTTTTTATACTGGCTTGAATACCATCGCCAGTTTCAAATGCAATAAAATTTTTGGTAGGTACACCTTTTGTAGCAGCAAGTTTTCTTAATCCTCTTATGTCATCGAGCACCCAAAGGCTTCTACCAAATGTTGCAATACAAAGGTCTGCTTCACGTTCTTGAATAGCCAAATCATAAGTTGAAACTGAAGGATAGCCATTTTTAAATTGTTGAAATTTTTCGCCATTATCCAAACTAATCCATAAGCCTTGTTCAGTACCAACAAATATTAAATTAGGTTCAACTGGGTCTTGAATTACACAGAGTGCATAACCTGTAACTTTCGATGTATTAACCAATCTTGTCCAAGTTTTGCCTAGGTCTGTTGTTCTAAAAATATATGGTGCAAAATCACCACGTCGATAATCATTTGCAACAACAAAAGCTTCATTAGCATTGTGCTTACTGGTTTTTATTTGTGCAACCCAAGCACCTTTTGCTAATCCAGTAATGTTAGCTGATACATTTATCCAAGTTTTTCCGCCATCTTGTGTTACTTGCACATTTCCATCATCTGTACCTGCCCATATAATATTTTTTTGTTTGCTACTAGGTTCAATAGTTAATATAGTACAATGATTTTCTGCACCTGTTATATCTACACTTAAACCTCCATTATTAGTTTGATCTTTTTTAATTGAATCGTTGGTCGATAAATCTGGAGAAATCACTTCCCAACTTGCCCCCTTATTGGTGCTTTTGTGTACGTGTTGTGAGCCATAATAAATAGTTTCTTTATCAAATGGATCTTGTGCAATGGCTGCATTCCAGTTAAATCTTAACTTAATTGTTGTATCAGGATTTGGTGGTTTAATTTGCCAACTTTCTCCAGTTTCAATATTATATCTTCCTACATTTCCCCCTTGGCTCATGGCATAAACCCATTTACTATTTTCAGGATCTGGCATTACATCAAAACCATCGCCACCCCAAAGATTTTCCCAATAATAATTTTTAATACCGCCATCCATCCAAGTATAAGCTGGCCCACGCCAACTGCCATTATCTTGCATTCCACCCATTACATTATAGGGCATCTCATTATCTACATTTATATGATAAAATTGACCTACTGGTAATTTCTCATCAAACATCCAAGTTTTACCCATATCTCTTGTAATGCCAATACCTCCATCATTTCCATCAATAATATGACTAGCATTTTCTGGATTAATCCAAAAAGCATGGTGATCAGGGTGTATACCACTGTATGGTATTACTGTTTTATAAGTTTTACCACCATCTTCGCTCATAGTAACAGTTTGATTAATCATCCACAAACGATTATCATTCTTAGGATCGGCAATAATATCTTGAAAATAAAATGGTCGATTGCTTACTACAGTTGTTTCACTGTTTATTAATTCCCATTTATAACCACCATCATCACTTCTGTATAAGCCATTTTTTTTGGCTTCTACTAAAGCATAAATTCTATTGGGATTACTCTTACTCATTGTTAGTCCAATACGACCAAAATCTCCCTCTGGTAATCCATGTTGTTTGCCCAGTTTTATAAAGTTTTTACCGCCATCAATTGTCATGTACAAGCCACTTCCTTTTCCTCCACTTTGTAAACTGTAAGGCGTTCTATAATGATGCCACATAGCCACAAAAAGTTTATTTGGGTTTGTTGGATCCATAATCATATCCCCTACACCACTGGTATCATTGGTTTTCAAAATATGGTTCCAAGTTTCGCCTCCATCGGTTGTTTTAAAAAGTCCTTTTTCGGGATATTGTGCATAAGGATTTCCAATGGCTCCAACATAAACTGTATTTGGGTTTGAAGGATCTATTGCTATTCTATGTATGTTTCTTGTTTTTTC
>JAYVBS010000151.1:0-3156 GCA_043750315.1 Chitinophagaceae bacterium | reverse complement strand
AGATTAACCAATGATATGGCAGAATTGGAAACTGCTGTTGCTTGTACATTAGAAGGATTTATTAAAGAACCTTTAACTATTATTTTTTATTTGGCTGTTTTATTCTTTATCAGTTTCAAACTTTCTTTGAGCTTACTCATACTTTTACCTATTTCAGGTTTTATAATAGGTCGTGTTAGCAAGAGCTTAAAAAAACACAGTACTACTATTGCTGAAAAATATGCTGAAGGGTTAAGCATTACAGAAGAAACTTTATCAGGACTAAGAGTAATCAAATCCTTTACAGCAGAGCAATTCATCTCGAAGAAATTTTTTACATCTAATCAAGAATTATTTGTTGCTCGAAATAAAATTAATTTCAGAAAAGATATTGCTAGTCCTTTAAGTGAAGTTTTAGGTATTATTACCTTAAGCATTATTTTATGGTTAGGAGGAAGTTTAATTTTAGAAAATAAAGGGTTTAATTTAAATGGCTCTGCATTCATCACTTACATTGCCATTTTTACACAAATTATTAATCCTGCAAAAAGTTTAAGCAGTGCATTTTATGCCATGCAAAAAGGCACAGCAGCCTTACACAGAATTGAAAGTGTTTTACTAACAGAAAATAATATTGATGAAAATATTAATGGGAAAAAACTAGAACAATTTTCATCTAGCATTGAGTTTAAAAATGTAGGATTTGCATACAATGATGTTAGTATTTTAAACAACATTAACTTAAAAATTCAAAAAGGAAAAACAATTGCCTTAGTAGGAAGTAGTGGTGCTGGTAAAAGTACATTGGCAGATTTAGTCCCTCGATTTCATGATGTAACCAGTGGTGAATTATTAGTTGATGGAATTAATATAAAAGATTACAATTTAAATAGCTTAAGAAGACAAATGAGCATCGTTACTCAAGAGCCCATTTTGTTTAATGATACCATTGCAAACAATATTAAACTTGGTGTACAAGATGCAACTATGGAAGCCATTGAAGAGGCCGCAAAAGTTGCAAATGCTTATTCTTTTATAATAAAAAAAGAAAATGGTTTTAATACAAATATTGGAGATAGAGGAAGTAAATTAAGTGGTGGCGAAAAACAACGTTTAACCATTGCTCGTGCTATTTTAAAAAACTCACCCATTCTTATTTTAGATGAAGCAACATCATCTTTAGATACTGAAAGTGAAAGATTGGTACAGGATGCTATTAATAAAATGATGTTGAATAGAACAACTATTGTTATTGCACATAGGTTAAGCACTATTCGTCATGCAGATGAAATTATTGTTTTAGATAAGGGAAATATTTCTGAAAGAGGTAATCACGATTCTTTAATGCAAACTAATGGCATTTATAAAAAATTAGTGGATATGCAAGAATTAAAATAAAGAATTGTGCTATGAATAAAACCAAAGATTTTATTTTTTCAGGGAAATTTTTATACGATAAAAAAGTATCATTTTTTTTATGGTTTGGTTTATCGATTGCAACTATTATTCAAAACCTTTCAGATATTGAACACAAAACCAATATTTATAAAATTTTTAAATACTCGTTTATACATGCTCAACAACAAGTAAATCTTTATTTACAATATCCTTTACAGCATGATGATGTTTTTTTATATGGGCCAACTTTTAGTTTTTTAATTGCACCCTTTGCTTTATTACCAGATTGGTTAGGTGTTGCACTTTGGGTAATTTTTAATGTTTCTATATTATTTTATGCCATTAAGCAATTACCAATAAAAGATATTTATCAAAATGCAATTTTAGTTTTAGCATCACACGAAATGATGAATGCTTCATCTTGGTTACAATTCAATGCAACGATTGCTGCTTGTATTATTTTAGCATTTGTTTTTATTGTAAGAGGCAAAGAATATGTAGCATTACTATTTATAGTTTTTGCAACGATTACTAAAATTTATGGCGTAGTAGCTTTTTCATTTTTCTTCTTCAGTAATAACAAAATAAAATTTATTTTTTGGACATTTTTTTGGTCAATAGTTTGGTTTATTGTTCCATTGCTTTACATGCCTTACACATTTTTATTAGAAACTTATCACAATTGGTTTAATGCATTGATGTATAAATCTACCAAGAATGTTACGGGAGTTTCAAGACAATATTTTTATCAAGATATTTCTGTGATGGGTTTAATCAGAAGAAATATTGATGCCAGTTTTAATAAAGATTCCATTGTATTATTTTTTGCTTCTATCATCTTTTTAATAAAATATACTAAATACAAATTCTTTAACGATATCAGATATCAATTGTATTTTCTTTGCTCTGTTTTATTATTTGTTGTCATTTTTAGTACAGGCTCAGAATCTCCTACTTATATTATTGCTTTTCCTGCTTGCTGTATTTGGTTTATATTACAACCTAGAAGTAAATGGGTAAATGCATTTTTTATATTTTGTTTGTTAATAGTAAGTTTTTCTTATTCTGATTTACTTACAAAATACACTCGAGAATTTAGTATGCAACATTCATTAAAAGCTTTACCCTGCTTTATGTTGTGGCTCATCATCATCTATCAAATTTTAAGTAACCAATTTTTGAAAGTAGATTTGAAAAGAATTACGAATAAAGAATAATGAATTTCGAATGTTGAATGATATTATGAGAAGTAATCATTATTAATCATTTATCATTAACAATTAATAATTAATAAAAATGTCAATACATAAAGAAGTTAAAAAAGTTACAACAAATACTTTGCAGAAAATGAAATTGCAAGGCGAAAAAATATCGATGCTAACAGCATACGATTATTCTTTCGCCAAAATTTTTGATGCTGCTGGCATAGATGTTTTGTTAGTAGGCGATAGTGCAGGCAATGTAATAGCAGGCTATGAAACTACTGTTCCTGTTACATTAGATCATATGATCTATCATGCACAAAGTGTTGTTCGTGGCATTCAAAGATGTTTGGTTGTTGTTGATATGCCTTTTGGAACTTATCAAAGCAATAGTGATATAGCTTTAGCATCAGCAATAAGAATTATGAAAGAAACTGGTGGTCATGCAATTAAATTAGAAGGTGGTGAAGAAGTAATTGATAGTATCAAAAAAATTGTAAGTGCTGGAATACCAGTAATGGGGCATTTAGGACTTACACCACAAAGCATTTATAAATTTGGCACTTATACTGTTCGA
>JAYVBS010000150.1:0-3184 GCA_043750315.1 Chitinophagaceae bacterium | reverse complement strand
TTTTTTATTAATTTATTTTTTGCCTGATCATTTATATAATTAAACAAACTTGTATCGTAACTTGAAGCTCGTATTTTAATCTTGCTTCGATAGGATTGGCTTAAATATTCAATATAAGAACCAAATTGAATTAAGGTTGTGTCATTTAAAGTAATTGATTTTTCAAATGATTCTATTTCTTTAGGAAAAACTAATTTTTCGTTTGGATGATAGAGAGCAAACATTTTAGGATAATCAACATTCAACATACCTAAATACTCAATTGATTTTAATTTTTTATACATTTTAATAAAATCATCTGCAGGCTTTATTTTATCTGAAGTTTCGAATTCATTAATTCTCTTATTCTGTCTTTCAATTCTTTCTAAAATTAATTTGCAAAATTCTTTTGGATTATACTCATGCATAGAGTTTTTTAAATAATAATCATCCATACCAATAACAGGTCTATACAATTCATTTTCAGCAACCCTTGTTCCAAAAAATTTAGCCTTTGTTTTTTCCTTATTTATTTTAAAATCACAATACAAACTATCATTTGTACTAAAAACTACTTCAAATTTATTTTTTCCAATTGTAATAAAGTAAATACCTAAGCTTAAGTCTTTATCTAAACTTGCATGAAATTTATTATTTAATATAGGTACTGATAATATTTTTTCTCCATTTGTTCGTCTGATAACTAATTCATTATGCTTTATTGAATCTTCAGAATTAATAATTCCTGCAATAACAGTTTTATGATATTTTTTTAATACTACAGATTGCTCTATCCACCAAAATGCAACAGCAAAAATTAAAATTGCAATAATTAGCTTAATTAGTTTTGATATTGGTACAAATAATGCACTCATCCATCCTTTAAAATAAAAATACTGATACCCAATCCAAAGAAATAAAAACATCCAAGCAATGCTTAATTTTTCATTATGTAAAAGCCACGCATTAATACTACTACCATTAATGTTTGAGGCAGTTTGTGAAAGTGCTGCATAAGGCAACCAATTTCCAACACCAAACCCATTCATAATAGATGCTGCAACTATCATTACAAATCCAATAATAAAAGGCAGTGCAAAATTTGGAATTGCTATAGACAAAATATATTGCAGAGCCATTAATCCAAAACCAGCAATCCAAAGTCTTAAAATAAATAATAAGAATTTCTTAAGTGGAATGGGTTGTTTAGAAAATACATCTTCAGAATTAAAAATTGAATATATAGTAGCACCTAGAAGTGAGAAAAATAAGAAACACAAAAGGCAAATTAGTGAGAGTACTATTGCAACTTTAAATTTACCTAAAAATAAATAAAAACGATGTATAGGTTGAGTTTCAATCAATTTCCAACCCCCATGTTTAAACTCAGTTTGACATATATTAACAACAACTAAAATTAGAAATATTGGAAAAAAAAATCCAGCAAAACCATTAAATGCATTTCCTATAAAATTATCCCATTGGTTTTCGTTTATATCTTTATATCCACTTCCAAAGAAAAATGCACCTACAGTAAATAACAATGGAATAAATAAACTCATTAATAAAAGAATTAATAATATTCCACTACCTTTTAGTTTCAGCCATTCAGCTTTAAAAGCTTTTAAACTATTTTGTATCATGTAATAAATTATTTAGAGGTTACTTTCATAAACCAATCTTCTAACCCAAGCTTTGTATTTATTCCTAAAACGTTGATATCATTTTCAACCAACCATTTATTTATTTCAGGAATTTCAGTTTCATTTTCAAAATTAAAAATTATTGATTTTCGATTAATCGCTTTTGCAGATTGAAATTTTTGTTGAATGATTGGTGCAATGCCAATTGCATCATCAAAAGTGAAAGTAACTTCATTTAATAAATTTTCACTTTGCTGCAATTCATTTAAACTGCCCTGATATTGCAATATACCTTTATGAATTATACTAACATGAGTACATGTTTTTTCAATTTCATTCAATAAATGGCTCGAAATAAAAATGGTAATATTTTGTTCTCGATTTAGCTTTTTTAATAATTCTCTAACTTCTACAATACCAGCTGGGTCTAACCCATTTACAGGTTCATCTAATAATAATAATTTTGGATTAGAAAGCAATGCCATAGCTATTCCTAGCCTTTGTTTCATTCCTAAAGAATATTCTTTTGCTTTTCGCTTTCCATCTCGTAATAAATCAACTAATTCTAAAACTGGATTAATTTTATCGAATTTTAATCCTCTTAAAATACAAATAATTCTTAAGTTATCATAACCACTTAAATGAAGATATAATGATGGAGTTTCTACTAAAGTTCCAATGTCTTCAAAGATTTTAGGCATTGATTGTTTTAAACTTTTGCCTCTTACAAAAATATTATCTTTTTCTGAAGGAAGAGTGCCAGTTAACATTCTCATTGTGGTAGTTTTACCAGCACCATTGGGGCCCAAGAATCCAAAAATGCTTCCTTCTGGAACTTTTAGACTAAGATTGTTTACTGCTTTATGATATTTTGAAAATGCATAATTGAGATTATTAGTTTCAATTGCCAATGATTCACTCATAATAAGTTTTTTATTTAAGTTTATAATCCTTCAAAAATAATTGCAGCACCTTGCCCTACTCCTACACACATTGTAGCTAAACCATATTTTGAATTTTGCTTTTTCATTTCGTGTAATAAAGTTGTTGAAATTCTAGAACCACTTGCACCTAAAGGATGACCAAGAGCAATACTTCCTCCATTTACATTAATCTTGTTTTTATCTAAATCTAAATCTTGAATACAAGCTAAAGATTGAGAAGCAAATGCTTCGTTAAGTTCTATTAAATCAATATCACTATTTTTTAATGAAGCTCTTTGTAATGCTTTTCGAGTAGCAGGTACAGGACCAATACCCATAATTGAAGGATCGACACCAGCAATGGACATACTTACAATTCGAGCAATAGGTTTTAAATTAAATAATGTTACAGCCTCCTCACTTGCTAATAATAATGCTGAAGCTCCATCATTTATACCACTACTATTTCCTGCAGTTACAGTTCCATCTTTAATAAATGCTGGTTTTAAAATTGATAGTTTTTCTATTGATGTTTTACGAGGATGTTCATCTTCAGTAAATTCTATCGAACATTTATTTTCGATAATATCAACAGAAACAATTTCATCTTTCCATTTATTTTCTGCTAATGCTTTAAAA
>JAYVBS010000149.1:0-7410 GCA_043750315.1 Chitinophagaceae bacterium | reverse complement strand
GGGTAACCCGAATTAAAAATGGGAAATCTATTATAGTTCGTATAAATGATAGAATGCACCCGAGAATGGATAAAAAAGGAAGGATTGTTGATTTAAGTATTACAGGTGCAGAAAAATTGGGATTTTTAAAAACTGGTATTACAAAAGTTAAAGTTGAAATTGTACCTAAAGGCACTTTAAAATAAATTTATAAAAAATTTGTTAACAATTAAAATCATCTATAACTTTGCAGAACTCAAAAAAAACGAAAATGAAGAAAATTAAATTATTGTCATTCATGTTATTAGTGACTTTCATCTCTTTTAGTCAAACTAATGATTATAAAAAAAGACCATCTTTAGGTGTGAGCTTTTTAATGAAGGACTTCAAAACTCCTGCTGCAATTAAAGCAACATCACTTTCTAGTGTATTAAATGATAAAAAATGGACTGCTTTAAAAGATATGTCTCCAGGGTTAACGCTTAACTATTTAGAAGGTTTTAACAATAACATCGATTTCATGGCAGGTTTGAATTTGTCATTTGTTGACTATCCATTCAAACCAAATACAGCAACTGCAACTAATCAAGACAAATTATTAATAGAATTAGATGCTAACTTAAACTTTAAGTTATTGACTGATAACTATTTTATTGTTCCTTATATTTCTACAGGTTTAGGAATATCAATGTATGATTTAAAACATTTTGCTGCATATTTCCCAGTAGGTGCAGGTTTACAATTTAATCTAGGTGCAGAATCTTTTTTAAATTTACAGTTTAGAAATAATGTTGGTGTTACAGATTTGGCTACTAATAATTTCAGCTATAATATTGGATTTGCTTCTCCACTAAAAGATAAAGTTGTTCCACCACCCCCTCCACCTCCACCACCTCCAGCTCCAGTTGTTGAAAAAGACACTGATAAAGATGGTATAGTAGATTCAAAAGATAAATGCCCAGATGTTCCAGGTATTATTAAATACGGTGGTTGCCCAATTCCTGATACTGATAAAGATAACATCAATGATGAAGAAGATGCTTGTCCTAAAGTTCCTGGTATTGCAAAATATAAAGGATGCCCAATTCCTGATACTGATGGAGATGGATTAAATGATGAAGAAGATAAATGCCCTAAAGTTGCTGGTGTTGCACGTTATGGTGGTTGCCCAATACCAGATACTGATGGCGATGGAGTTAATGATGAAGTAGACAAATGTCCTAATACACCAGGCACAATAAATAACAATGGTTGTCCAGAATTAGCAATATACAATTTCGATTATAAAAATATTCAGTTCAATTCAAGCAGTACAGTATTAACTAAAAATGCTGTTGCGGAATTAAATAAATTAGTTACTATATTGAAAGATCATCCAGAAATCAAAAAAGTAATGATTGATGGACATGCTGATAATTCTGGTAATACAGATAAAAATTTGATTCTTTCTAAAGGTAGAGCTGAGTCTGTTAAAACTTTCTTAGTTAAAAAAGGTGTAAGTGCTGAACGTTTAGTTGCTACTGGTTATGGCGATGGTACACCAATTGCTGATAATGCAACAAAAGAAGGTCGTACACAAAATCGTCGTGTTGAATTTAATGTAAGAGATTAATCTTAATCTTCTAAAATATAAAATAGCCTTGCAATTTTGCAAGGCTATTTTTTTATGGATAATCCTTTTCTTTGCAACACTTAAATTCATTTATGAACCCTACTACATTATTGATTTTTGTTATTATTTATTTTGGAATATTATTGGCTGTTGCTTGGTACACCTCAAAAAAAAGTGATAATGAATCTTTCTTTATTGGTAATAAAAATAGTAATTGGGTTTTAGTTGCTTTTGGGATGATTGGCACTTCTTTAAGTGGTGTAACTTTTGTAAGTGTTCCCGGGGGTGTTAGTAGTGGAAGTTTTTCATACTTTCAAATTGTAATTGGGTATATGTTAGGTTATTTGGTAATTGCTTTTGTATTATTACCATTGTATTACAAACTCAATTTAACCAGTATTTATACCTATTTAGAGAATCGTTTTGGTAAAACTGCTCATAAGGTAGGGGCATCATTTTTTATTTTATCTAGAACTTTTGGTGCCACTGCAAGATTGTATTTAGTAATTAATATTTTGCAATTATTTATTTTAGATAAAATGGGGGTGCCATTTTACATAACATCATTAGTTATTTTATTAATGATTTTACTGTACACATTTGAAGGTGGTGTAAAAACAATTATTTATACAGATACTTTGCAAACTTCATTTATGTTATTAGGACTTATTGTTTGTATTGTTGTTATAATAAATAATTTAGGTTTAAACTTTTCTTCAGCATTACAATTGATGACTGAAAAAGGGTATACAAAAATTATTAATACAGATATAAATTCAGGGTCTTACTTTTTTAAACACTTGTTTGGTGGAATGTTTATAGCAATTGCTATGACAGGATTAGACCAAGAAATGATGCAGAAAAATATAAGTGTTAAAACACTAAAAAATTCACAGAAGAACATGTTGAGTTTTGCAACTGTGCTGCTAGTAGTGAATTTCTTGTTTTTATTTTTAGGAGGTGTTTTATATTTATATGCTTCAGTAAAAGGTATTAATGTACCACCAGATGATTTGTTTCCAACTATTGCACTAAGTTCAACTTTTGGAACATCAGTTGCAATAATTTTTATTATTGCCTTAATCTCTGCATTATTCCCTAGTGTAGATGGTGCTATAACTTCACTAACATCTAGCTATTGTATTGATATTTTAGGAATGAACAAAAGCAATGAAAGTGAAGCGGGTAAAAAGAAAAAAAGATTGAAAGTTCATTTAAGTTTTGCAATAATTTTCTTTTTAATTGTATTAGTCTTTAAAGAAATGAATGACAAATTAATAATTGATTTCATTTTGAAATTTGCAGGCATAACATATGGTCCACTTCTGGGATTGTTTGCATTTGGAATACTCACAAAAAGAATTTTGCAAGAAAAATTTATCTGGTTCCTATGTATTTTATCGCCAATTATTAGTTTAGTAATTGATATGTTGAGTAGCCCAGACTGGTACGAGAAAAAGTTACATATTAGTTTAGGTTTAAACAGTCTTTCCAAAGAAATATTTAGTGGTTATAGAATAGGGAATGAGCTAATACTTATCAATGGATTAATTACATTTTTCTTTTTGTACATCATTTCAAAACCCAGTAAAAAAATAACTAATTAATCTTCAGATTCAAAAAAAGGATTTAATTTTTCAACCATAACTTCTGGCATAGTGGTTCTGGATTTTGTTTGAACATTTATAAAATAAAGTACAACTTTCCCAATTGTAAGCAACTCTTTTTTCTCGTTAAAAACTTCGTGATGAAATTCTATTTTATGAGTTTTTGGTAATTCTCTTAAAGTAGTTTTAATAGTTAATAAGTCATCATAATGTGCAGGTCTTAAGAATTTAATTTGTAAATCAACAATAGGCATTATCACTCCTAATTTTTCCATTTCTTTATAGGTAAAGTCAAATTGTCTTATACATTCAGCTCTTGCAACTTCAAAGTATTGTGCATAATTACCATGGTACACCACATTCATTTGATCTGTTTCTGCATATCGAACTCTAACTGTTGTTGTTGTTTCTAACATTCTATAGTTTTATGTGGTAAAAGTAAAACTACAAATTCATTATCCACAATAATGTTCTTTGTAGGTATAAAAATTTGTTGAGTAGTAACTTTATTATCATTTACAATTTTATTAAGAAAGAAATCAAAATATTTGCTCAAAGCATCTGAATAGTATGTCTTATTTTAAAAAAATAGTTTTCAATGTTATCTTATTAGTTTCAACAAGCCTCATTGTAAATAGTCAGGCAACAAAAGTGTATACTGATATTGACGAAGAGTTTAAGTTAGCTAGAGAATGGTATCAAAAAGGAAATTATAGTTTGGCTTATCCCATCTTTAAAAAATATTATCAAAATCAAAATATTAATTCAAATTTCCCACAACATGTAAAAACTGAAATTAGTTATTATTATTTAGCAAATGCCATAAATTTAAATGATGGATTGGTAGTTGATGCTGCTTTAAAATTTATTGAGTTATCTGAAGCACAGGTTACTCGTCAGCAAATGTTAAGTTTTGTACTTGCCAAATATTATTTCAGGCAAAAAGAATTTTCCTTATCTATAAATTATTTTACAAAGGCAGGAATTGAAAATTTAAGCAATCAAGAAATTGCAACAATGCAATTTCAAAAAGCTTACGCATACTTTGCTACAAAGCAATTTAATGAAGCAAAAATTTTGTTTAATAGTATTAGTCAAATACCTAGTGATGCCAATTATATTGATGCCAATTATTATTATGGTTTCATTTGTTTTTTTGAAAAAAAATATGATCAAGCTTTAAAATCCTTTACTATAGCAGAGCAAGATGTTTTGTATAAAAATGTAGTACCCTTTTACATTGCAGAAATTTATTATTTTTTAGGAGATAAAGAAAAAGCCTTAGAAATAAGTGAGAAAGCATTGTTAAGCAATCCACCTCAACTACACGAATTAGAGTTAAAACAATTAGTAGGTCATTTATATTTCGATAAAAAAGAATACATAAAAGCATTGCCTTATTTAGCCACTTATGTTGATGGTAATGATAAAGTTAGAAGAGAAGATTTGTATCAGCTTTCATTTTGTTATTATGCTTCTAAAGATTGGTTAAAAGCAATTAATGGCTTTAAACAATTAGGTGGCAAAGAAGATTCATTGGCTCAAAATAGCATGTATTTATTGGCAGATGCTTATTTAAAAATTAATCAAAAATCAAATGCACGAAATGCTTTTTTATTTTGTGCAAGTAATAGCAGTAATGTTATTCAAAAAGAAGTTTCAGCATTTAATTATGCCAAATTAAGTTATGAATTAGGTTACTTAGATATTGCTATTACTGAGTTTAAAAAATTCAATAATGAATATCCACAATCGCGTTATTATAACGAAGCTTTAGAATTATTAATAAGTGCATTAGCAAATACTAGTAATTATAAGGATGCATTAAATTTATATGAAAATCTTAGTATAAAAAGTGAATCAGTTAAAAGAATATATCCAAGAATACTTTATTCAAGAGCCACAGAGTTAATCAATGATAGAAATATTGCTGATGCCGAAATCTTATTAGATAAAGTTTTAGAAGCTCCTTATAACCAATCACAATTAACTTTCACTTACTTCTGGAAGGGCGAGTTGTGTTATAGAAATGAAAAAATTGATGAAGCAATTGATTACTTAAATAACTATTTAAAAAACCCAATAATAAATGGCGAAATAAGTGTAACCAATGCAAAATATAATTTGGGATATTGTTATTTTAAAATTGGAAATTATAAAGAAGCACTTTCAAATTTTGAATTCATAGCAAATAGTATTCAATTGTCCTCATCGAAACTAGAACAAGATGTATTTTTAAGATCAGCAGATTGCTATTATATGCTACGAGGGTATCAAAATGCTTTAAAAAATTATCGAAGAATTATTGAACTAAATATAGAGACTGCAGATTATGCAAGTATACAAACCTCAATTATAGCAGGTGCTTTGGGCAATGAAAAACTTAAAATTGAAACCTTAGAAAACATTCCTTATCAGTTTCCAAAATCTGGATTAGTAGGCGAAGCTTATATTGAGTTGGCAAAGACTTACATGGCAAATGAAAATTTTGAGAATGCAATTATTAACTTAAAAGAAATTTTAAAGAGTAAAAAGTATCAAAATTTATTTCCTGAAGCATATTTAAAATTGGGAATAGCTTATTTTAATTTAAATAAAAATCAGGAGGCTTTACAATATTTTAAAACACTTACCAAAGAGTTTCCAAATACAAATGAGTCTGATAATTCAATAGAATACATTAGAAATATTTTTATTGAAAATCAGCAAACTGGAGCTTTTATTATTTTCATGAAAGAAAATGGGAAAGCCATTTCATTTGGCGAAGAGGATTCTTTAAGCTATACTTCTGCTTATTTAAGATTTGTAGCTGCAGACTCTGTTAATGCAATTTCTGGATTAAATAACTATTTAAAAAATTATCCAAGTGGCAAGTATATATTAACTGCTCAATTCTTATTGGCAGAAATGTATTATAACAAGAAGAGTTTTGAAAATGCTCTTGAGACATATGAAAAAATTCTAGCAAAAAATCCAAATAATTATGCCGAAAGAAGTGCATTGCAAATGGCCAGAATTTATTATTTTAAAAAAGAGGATTATAGTAATGGAGAAAAATATTTTGCTATCACAAAATCAATAGCAACACAACAAGAAAATAGATTAGAAGCTATGCGAGGATTACTTCGTTGTCAGTATAAATTAAAAAATTGGAATTATGCTGTAACAAATGCACAAGAGCTTTTGGCAGAAAAGGGAATTGCTACAGACGACAAAATGATGGCAAATTTAATAATTGCTAAACAAAGCCAAGATAATAATAAATTAGATGAAGCATTTGTAGCCTACAAACAAGTTCTAAGTTTAGGTAAAACAGAATATAGTGCTGAAGCAAATTACAGAATAGCAGAAATATATTATTTGCAAAACAATTATAAAGAAGCCGAAAAAAATGCATTTGATTGTATAAAAAAATTCGGCTCGTATAATTATTGGTTAGTTAAAAGTTATTTACTATTGGGAGATGTTTATGTTAAGCTAAATGATTTATTTAATGCTGAAGCTACTTATAAAAGCATAGCTGAAAATTCAAATATTGAAGAACTTAAAGCTGAGGCTAATAAAAAATTGGCTGAATTGGTAAATGAAAAAAATAAAGTAAATAAAGTAGAGTCAAATTAAATATTAATGAAAAATATTTTCAAAATATCGTTGTGTTTTTTATTTATTTTAGTTTGTTTAAATGTTAGTGCTCAAAGAAAAAAACAAATTAAGAAAAAAGTAACAACAAAAAAAACTAGTACAAAAATAATTTCAAATTCAAAAAGTGTAACTGCATTTTCTGAAATAGCTCTTGATTCAATTAAGCCAAATGTGCTCACCATTACATCTACATTTAAACCTTTTCTTAAAGGGGCAAGTAAGTTAAATTTTACTGCTTCAATGCCAGCTTTAGACACAACTAAACTTAACTTGGCATATAACATTCCAGCACAAAACTTATTGTTTTCATATAAGCCTGTACCTATTAAACCTATTGCTTATTCAAGTAGTGTGAATACAAGTATTGAAAATAGCAATTATGTTAAATTGGGTTTTGGTAATTATGCTAAACCTTATGGAGAAGCAGGATTTAGTTTCGGTTCTAATCAATCAACTTTATATACATTATTTGCAAAATATTTTCATGCAAAAGGAAATATTCTTTTTCAAGAAAACACAAATGCTCAGCTAAAAATAAATGCAGATATTAATACAATACAAAATCATGAT
>JAYVBS010000148.1:0-3195 GCA_043750315.1 Chitinophagaceae bacterium | reverse complement strand
CCCAAAGTATAAGTACAGCCATAGAAATACCTGCAATTAATAATGCCCCTGGAGTAATAAAATCAAAGGCTTTAAATATTTCAGAAAAAGTATTCTGACCATCTGCTTGTATTAAAGCATCATCTCCAATAGCATCTTTATCCCATCCTAGTGCATGTGGAATTTGTTTTAAAATAATAAGTAATCCAATACCTGTTAGCATTCCTTTAATAACTGATGTAGGAAAGAAAAAAGCAATAAACCCTGCTTTGGCGTATCCTAAAATAAGTTGAATAATTCCAGCTAATACAACAGCCAAAAGAAAAGATTCAAAAGAGCCGCCAAGTGTTGCAATTGAAGTTAAAACAATTACTGCTAGACCAGCAGCTGGACCACTTACACCAAGTGGAGAACCACTTGCTATACCAACAATAATACCTCCAACAATTCCAGCAATAATACCTGCAAATAATGGAGCTCCAGAAGCCAATGCAATACCTAAACATAATGGTACTGCAACAAAAAATACAACAATACTCGCGGGTAAATCGTTCTTAATTTCTTTAAATAAATTTTTCATGTTCAGTAGTTTCTTTCGACGAAAATAGTAATATTATCTTAAATGATAGTATTGCTATCATTTTTTTTATTAAGTTTGCAAATAATTAACAAATGGAAGTTTATTTACATATAAAAATGAATGAAAAACTGTTTCTCAGAAACCCTGAAGAAACAGATTTAGGCAAGAAAATTATTCAACATGCCATTATTCTCATTCACAAAATTGGATTTGAAGTTTTTACATTTAAAAAATTAGCCCATGAAATTGGCACAACAGAAGCGGGTATTTATAGGTATTTCGAAAACAAACATTTGCTTTTAACTTATATTGTAGATTGGTATTGGAGCTGGCAAGATTATAGAATTGATTTTCATAACAACAATATTATTGATCCAGAATTAAGACTTAAAAAAGCAATTCATATTTTATCAGAAAAGGTAGTAGATGATATTTCTACACCTTATATTAATGAAAATTTATTGTATGATATTGTTATGAGTGAAGGAGCAAAAGCTTTTTTAACAAGACATGTAAACGTTTACAACGAAGCAAAGCTTTTTAAACCTTATAAAGATTTGTGTACAAAAATTGCAGATTTAATTATAGCTTGTAACTCAGATTATCAGTATTCAAGGTCTATAGCAACCTCTGTTTTAGAAATGAGCCATTCTTTAAACTTCTACATAAAAAATTTACCGTCGTTAACTGATGTTGCAGAAGCAAAAGATGAAAATTATATTGCTAATTTTTTAGAGAAGTTGGTATTTACTGCAATTCAAAAAAATTAAATTAGTATTTGTGTTTTCCAGCAGTCCAACCTTTTGTTGCAAGTAATTGTTCTCCACTTTCAACAACTCCTTTTTCAATTTCCGTTCCCATTGAATCGTTCCATCTATTTAAAAAACCAAATAAAGCAATAACAGCTAAGATTTCTACAATTTCACCTTCATTCCAAAAATTTCGCAATCGAGATGCAATTTCATCATTTACAGCATTTGGTATAACTGAACTTGCTAATGCAAAATCTAAAGCAACTCTTTCTGCTTCATTAAAAGAAGCATGAGTTTTGTAATCCCAAATATTGGCTAATTGTTCATTTGATGCACCATATCTATCTGCTGCTCTTATAGTATGTGCTTGACAATAATTACAACCTGCAGCATTACTACTGATGTATCCTATTAATCTTTTTAGGGCACTTGTTACTTTGCCATTATTTTCCATTACTGCTTTATTTAGTTCTATAAAAGCATAAGCAATCTGAGGACGATGGTACATTGTTTTTACACTATTAGGACAAAAACCTAATGTTTCTATATAAAAATATACTAGTCGTTGTAACTCTTCATCATGTTGCTCAGAAGCAGGGAAAACTAAAGGTTGATTCATTTATACAAATACGATTCTTTTAAAATTGATTATTGTTTCTTTTCATCAAATAGTTTATCCTTCTCAGTTTTAGCAACTTTATCTCCATCCTTTATTAGTTTACTCACTAAATTATAAGGACCAGTTACTACTTCATCACCTTCTTTTAAACCACTCATTACCTGAATATAATTTAAATCTTGAATGGCAGTTTTTACTTTTACTTTTTTAACTTTTGTAGTAACTTTATCATAAACAAAAACTACCTCTTCTAATTCTTCATTTACTACAGTTTGTTTGTCATCCTTTTTCTCATCCATTTTTTTCTCATCAGAATTTGCTTTTGATGGCTTGCCTTCTTTTACATCTCTTGTGGTTACTGCATTTAAGGGAACACTTAATACATTTATTTCTCTTCTAGTTTGTATTTCTGTACTGGCACTCATACCTGGTCTAAAAGGAAATCGGCCTTTAGTAATTAAATCAATATAACTTTCTTTTAATAATCGAATATGAACTTTATAATTAGTTACATCAGAATTTCCAGCTAAACCAAGAGCAGTATTTGGATTAGCAATTTTATACACTAAACCTTTAAATTTTCTGTTATTATATGCATCAACAGTTATTAAAGCAGTATCACCAATTTTAACTTTTGGAATATCATTTTCACCAACATCAACTTGAGCTACAATACTGTTCATATCAGCAATTCGCATCATTTCTGTACCAACATTAAAACTATTGCCAGCAACACGTTCTCCTTTTTTAACACCTAATAAACTTACTATACCACTCATAGGAGCAATAATTGTTGCTCTAGATAAATCTTTATCTGCTCTTTGTAATTGTGCTTGTGCACTTTGAATACCAGCTTTATTTGTTTTTAATCCTTCTTTAGCTGCATTATAATTTGCTTTTGCTGAAATATAAGTTTGTTGGGCTTGTTCAAACTCTGCTTTTGAAATTACTTTATCATCTAATAATTTTTTTTGTCTATTGTAATTGTTTTCTGCTTGATTGAACGCAGCTTTTAAAGCTTCTAAACCTAAATTTACATTTTCGTATTGTGCTTGTGCTTGTGATACTCCTGCTGCTACTTGATCTCTTTGAGAGATATAAATATCTGCATAAATTTTTGCAAGAACATCGCCTTTGGTTACACTATCACCTTCATTAACATTTAATGCTACAACTTCTCCACTTATATCTGGACTCACTTTTACTTCTACTTCTGGATAAACTTTACCACTAGCATTTACAGTTTCAATAATTGTTCTTTTTAT